>NZ_NPFZ01000036.1:0-20042 GCF_002259425.1 Rhodococcus sp. 14-2470-1a | reverse complement strand
CACCGAACTGCCCCGGATCCGTTCCGAGCGTCCCGCGTTCGAACTGCACTACCCGCACATGGTCGAACGCCTCCGCGCCGAAGCCCACGTCGGACCAGGCAGCCATGGCGGACACACCACCGAAGTCCTCGAACAGGCACGTCGCGCACCTATCGCGACGAGCGACCACGAAGGATCCGGCGACCACGACCCCAAGTAAACATCCAGTCAGTCGGCAAGAGCCCCTCCCGGAACTCGGGCGGGGCTCTTCGCTTGCGACAATCTGATCAGTGAAGCAGCAAGAATGGCGACGCACCACCGAGGTCAGCGTCGTCGCGAAGGGAGAATCGGTGCCTGACAGAGGTTTCGCTACCGAGGACATCGCTGTACTCGTCACCGTCACCGGGCCCGACAAACCTGGCGTCACCTCGGTTCTGTTCGCGGCGCTCTCGCGTCACGAGGTGAGCCTCCTCGATGTGGAGCAGGTGGTCATCCGCGGCCGTCTGACTCTCGGCGTCCTGCTGTCGTGCCCCCGCGATCCCGAGGCACTGCAGGACGAGCTGGAGGAGGCCATGTCCACCGTCGGCGTCCACGTCGACGTCGAGATCGGTGCCGACCCGGTGGGCAGTCGGAGTCTCGCGACTCACGTCGTCGTCGTCCTCGGCCGTCCGGTCACCGCTCGGGCCTTCAGCAGCATCTCGCGCGAGCTCGCGAGACAGGGTGCCAACATCGACTCCATTCGTGGAGTCGCCGACTATCCGGTCACGGGTCTCGAACTCGACGTCACGGCCACCAACACGTCGCCCGACGCCGACCGTCAACTCAGAAAAGGTCTGTCCGAGGTCGCGGCGGGCGTCGGCGTCGACGTGGCCGTCGAACGAGCAGGCATCGCGCGCCGCTCCAAGCGACTCATCGTCTTCGACGTCGACTCGACGCTGGTTCAGGGCGAAGTGATCGAGATGCTGGCCGCCAAAGCCGGACGTGAGGCCGAGGTTCGAGCGGTCACCGAATCCGCCATGCGCGGCGAGATCGATTTCACCGAGTCGCTGCACCAACGCGTGCAAGCATTGGCCGGACTCGACGCGTCCGTCATCGAAGACGTCGCCGACGAACTCGAGCTGACGGCGGGTGCCCGCACGACCATTCGTACGCTGCGTCGTCTCGGGTACGCCTGCGGCGTCGTCTCCGGTGGTTTCCGTCAGGTCATCGAGGGACTCGCTCACGAGCTGGAATTGGATTTCGTCAAGGCGAACACACTCGAGATCGTCGACGGCAAACTGACCGGGCGTGTGGTCGGCGAGATCGTCGACCGAGCTGCCAAAGCGACAGCGTTGCGCGAGTTCGCGGCCCAGGCCGGTGTTCCGATGGAACAGACGGTGGCCGTCGGAGACGGAGCGAACGACATCGACATGCTGACCGCCGCGGGTCTCGGAGTGGCGTTCAACGCGAAGCCTGCGTTGCGCGAGATCGCGGACACCGCGATCTCGCACCCGTACCTCGACGCGGTCCTGTTCATGTTGGGCGTGACACGTAGTGAGATCGAAGCTGCGGACGCCGTCGACGGCGGCGTCAGGCGAGTCCCGATCCTGTGAGCGACATCCCGGAAACCCCGGTGCCCGGCGCCGGGCCGATGGAGGCGACCGCCGAGAGTTCGCTCAGCACGTTCGCCGAGCGGCATGCGGTGCTGGCCCGGGGCTACGGCGGTCGTGCCGATCCGGAGGATCCCGCGGACGTGCTGGCAATGGCCGTCGTTCTGCACATCCCCAAGGCGGATCCGCCGCCGCGCAGCAGTCTGCTGGAAGCCGCCGCGGCCGCGGCCGTCGCGGTGTGTCTGGACGAACGTGTCGGATCCGGCGGCGAGTGGGAGGACCGCTTCCTCGCGTGGACCGGGTCGAGAATCCGCAAGGTCGCCAGGCGCGCGCGGGGTGCGCACTGGACCGCTGCGCAGGACGTTCCCGGACTGACCGTCGACGTCGGCGGCGCGCACGCCCGCGCTTTCGTTCCCGGCAGGGTGGGTGATCTGGATCCTCGCGTGAAGCGTCTGCAGATCGGCGGCACCGATGTCGCGCACGATGATGCGGGTGCACCGACACCGGGAGTACCGGTGCTGTGGATAGATCCGGCCCTCGAGATGACGGTGGGGAAAGCCGCCGCCCAGGTCGGACACGCGTCGATGTTGCTCGCGGGCGCGATGACTCCGGAGCAGTGCCAGGACTGGGCGCACACCGGGTTCGCCTGTTCCGTGCGTGACGCCGACGAGCAGCAGTGGCGCCGAGCGCGTGCGCTGGTCGAGGCAGGTCAGGCCGTGGCCGTGCGGGATGCGGGGTTCACCGAGGTGGCGCCCGGCTCGATGACGGTAGTCGCGGCAATCCGACCGTAGTCTCCACGGACCCGACGATGACGCCGCCGTACAGCGTCCACGTCCGGTCGGAGGGGTCCACTGCCTGAAAACTGGATGTTTCGGCAAGCGCCAGATCGGAACGACACTGGGTGAATGAGAAGGACGAAGCTCGACACACCGGTGCCGCCGCGCGCACGCAGAGAACTGACGATCCGACTGGTTGCCCTCTACGTCGGACTGTGGCTCTACGGAGCGTCCATGGCGTTGATGGTGACGGCCGGTCTCGGCCTCGATCCGTGGGATGTGTTCCATCAAGGAGTCAGCCGGCACGTGCCGTTGAGCTTCGGCGCGATCACCGCACTGACCGGCGCCGTCGTTCTGCTCCTGTGGATTCCGTTGCGCCAGAAGCCCGGACTGGGGACCGTCAGCAACGTCGTGGTCATTGCGATCGCGGTGGACGCCACGCTGCACTGGCTCCCGGAGGTAGGGAACATGGCCGTCCGCATCGCGCTGTTGGTGACCGGAATCGTCGTGAACGCCTTCGCGACTGCGCTGTACATCGGTGCGGGCATGGGGCCGGGTCCGCGCGACGGGTTGATGACAGGACTCGTCGCGCGAACCGGACTGTCCGTGCGACTGATTCGCACGTGCATCGAGTTGGCGGTGGTGGCAACGGGGTGGCTCCTGGGCGGCACTGTCGGGGTCGGGACCCTGCTGTACGCGTTCGGAATCGGACCCCTCGTTCAACTGTTCATGACTTACCTGCCGTCGCTGCGGAACACGAGCACACCCGGTCCGGTCAGCGAGATCGCCGATCCGGCTTCGACGGACGCCGCGTCGGTCGGAATACCGCGTGGTTCGGCCGAATCGAACACCGGCGCGAATCGTCGGGCAGCCCACGACGGGCAGGCCAGTGAGATCTCCGTCGGACCACCGGAGTGCACGATCAGCAGTGAGCTGTCGTCGTCGACGCGCACGCCGTCCGGTTCGTAGGACCGGACGTCGCCGCCGTCGACCCACGCCTGGATGGTGCGGACGGAGTCGTCGTTCCACTGTTCGGTCGTCAACTCGCTGCCGTGTCCGTCGAACCAGACCAGGTCCGGTCGGCCCGACGGGGTGTCCCGTCCGAAGAAGAATTCCTGCTGCCGGAGCGACGGTGCGCTTCGTCTGATGCGAAGCACGCGTGAGACGAACGCGACGAGATCGGAATCGACGTTCGACCAGTCGATCGCCCACGCGTCCTCGGCTGGTGCGTCCTCGGCGATGCAGTACGCGTTGTTGTTGCCGAACTGCGTGTGTCCCAGTTCGTCTCCGGCGAGCAGCATCGGCGTTCCGGTGGACAGTGCAAGGGTGGCGAGCAGTGCGCGTACGTGGCGGGCTCGTGCACCGGTGACGGCCGGGTCGTCCGTCGGTCCTTCGACGCCGTGGTCGACCGAGATGTTGTTGTCGGTCCCGTCGCGGTTCTCCTCGCCGTTGGCCTCGTTGTGCTTGCGCGAGTACGACACGAGGTCCCGGGCGGTGAAGCCGTCGTGGGCTGTGACGAAATTGATCGATGCCCAGGGCTTTCGGCTGCCACCGCCGTAGATGTCCTCGGATCCGGCGAGCCGTGACGCGAGCTCGCGCACACCGATCTGTTCCGCCCAGAATCGGCGGATCGTGTCGCGATAGCGGTCGTTCCACTCGGACCACATCGGGCCGAATCCACCCACTTGATAGCCGGCTCCCGTTGCATCCCACGGCTCGGCGATGAGCTTGACTCGTGAGAGAACCGGATCGGTCGTGATGGCTGTGAGGAGGGGTGCGCGGGAATCGAATCGCCACCCTCCCGGCCGGCCCAGCGTGCTGGCGAGATCGAATCGGAAGCCGTCGACTCCCATGACCTCGGTCCAGTACCGCAGGCTGTCGCAGACCATGCGCACCACGGCGGGCGACGCGGAGTCGAGTGTGTTGCCGCACCCGGTGATGTCGACGTCGTAACCGCGACCGTCCAGCAGGTAGTAACCCGGCGCGTCGAGTCCGCGCCAGCTGATCGACGGCCCGGACACCGACGACTCGCACGTGTGGTTGTAGACGACGTCGAGCACGACTTCGATTCCGGCGCTGTGCAGTACGTCGACCATCGTCTTGAACTCGGTCACCTCGGCGCCGGGTTCGGACGCGAAACGTGGATCGGGCGCGAAGAACGCACCCGTCGAATATCCCCAGTGATTACGCATTCCCCGTGCCCGCACGTCGGGTTCGGTCGACATCGCCTGCACCGGAAGAAGTTCCACCGTCGTCACGCCGAGTGTGGTCAGGTGTCGGAGTACCGCGGGTGCCGTGAGGCCCAGGTACGTCCCTCGGTGCTGCGCGGGTACGTCCGGATGCCTGGCGGTGTAGGCGCCGACGTGGAGCTCGTACAGCACGGTTCGATCCCAGGGAACGGACGGCCGGACGACCTCGCGCAGGACGGCCGGGTCGGTGACGACCGACAACGGCATGTGCCCGAGCGAATCGACCGTGCTCGGTTGCCCGAACGGCTCGTCGTCGTAGGGGAGAAGGGCATGCGCGTCGCCCAGCTGCCCGGCGATCTGCCGGCCCGCGGGGTCGAGAAGAATCTTCCGGCCGTTGAAGCGTCGCCCGCCCGCCGGGTCCCACGGACCGTGCGCTCGGAACCCGTATCTGGTGCCGGGGGTCACGCCGGGGACGAAACCGTGCCGAATCCCGAAGGTCTTCTCCCGAAGTTCGACGCGCCGTTCGGAGCCGTCGGGATCGACAAGGCATACCTCGACGCCGTCGGCCTCGGGCGAGTGGACCGCGAATTGCGTACCACTTGCCGACGCAGTAGCTCCCAACGGAAACGGAGAGCCCGGAGGAGAGGACTCCGCGCGGGAGGCGGGACGATCGTCGGTGTGATCAATGAAGGGCGACACGCTTCGAGATCCTGCCGTGTGTGGGGGATGGATGTGCGACAAGATAGATCTCGTGTCTGAACCGGATCCCGATTTGCTCATCGATTTCAACGACGTACTCATCAGGCGAGGTGGGGTGACGCTGGTCGGCCCGGTCACCTGGCAGGTGGAACTCGACGAACGATGGGTGGTGCTCGGACCCAACGGGGCGGGCAAGACCTCCCTGATGCGGATCGCAGCCGCGGAGGTGCATCCGACGTCGGGCATCGCACACGTCCTCGGTGAAGTGATGGGGAAGGCCAACGTCGCTGATCTCAAGACGCGTATCGGACTGTCGTCGTCGGCTCTCGCTCATCGCATCCCTGCCGACGAGACGGTGAGCGATCTGGTCGTGTCCGCCGGATACAGCGTGCTGGGACGGTGGCGTGAACGGTACGACGACATGGACACCGAGCGCGCGGTGGACATGCTGGAGAGTCTCGGAGCCGAACATCTGTCGCAGCGGACGTACGGAACGTTGTCCGAAGGCGAACGCAAGCGCGTGTTGATCGCCCGTGCGTTGATGACCGACCCCGAACTCCTTCTGCTCGACGAGCCCGCCGCGGGTCTCGACCTGGGCGGCCGCGAGGAACTCGTCGCGCGACTGGCGGATCTCGCGGCCGATCCCGACGCACCGGCCACCGTCCTGATCACCCACCACGTCGAGGAGATTCCCCCGGGCTTCAGTCACGCACTGCTGCTGAAGGAAGGTGGTGTGGTGGCGCAGGGGCTCGTCGACGACGTGATCACCGCCGAGAACCTGACGGAGGCATTCAGCCAGTCGATCACTCTCGATCGGGTCGACGGGCGTTTCTTCGCTCGGCGGACACGGGCTGCCGGGCAGCACCGCCGGTGACACGTCCGACAATCGGACGTTGTAGTTTCCGAGGATGACTCCGACCGAAGTTGTGCCCGCCCGGGACGCGTCGACCGTGATCCTCGTCCGCGATGCCACGGCCGGAATCGAGGTGTTCCTCCTCGAGCGCGTGTCCGGCATGGCGTTCGCCGGCGGCATGACCGTGTTTCCCGGCGGCGGCGTCGACGCGTCCGACGGTGACGCCGACCTGGCCTGGGCAGGGCCCGATGCCTCGTGGTGGGCAAGCAGGCTGGGCGTCGACGAACGCAGAGCTGCGTCACTCGTCTGCGCGGCGGCCCGCGAGACGTTCGAGGAATGCGGAGTGCTGCTCGCCGGTCCGACACCCGACTCGGTTGTGCGTGACACCTCCGTCTACGCCGACGACCGGGCGGCACTCGAACGGCACGAACTCACCTTCGCAGCCTTCCTCGAGCGCCACGGTCTGGTCCTGCGGACCGACCTGCTGCGACCGTGGTCCAACTGGATCACGCCGAACGGCGAGGCGCGCCGCTACGACACCCACTTCTTCGTCGCGGTCACGCCCGAAGGGCAGATCGCCGACGGTGACACGCGCGAGGCCGCGTCGGTCGGGTGGCGGTCACTCGAATCGGCCCTGGACGACTGGCGCGGCGGACGGACGATTCTGCTTCCCCCCACGTGGAGTCAACTGGCCGGGTTGTCGGCCTTCGACTCGGTGTCCGACGTCCTTGCCGCGGAACCGGTCATCACTCCCATCCAGCCGAACCTCTACCACGTCGACGGGGAACTGCGGGTCGAGTTTCCCGACCACGAGGCCTACTACGCGGGCAGTGCACACCCGTGGTCGGGGAGATGACACCGGGCACCCGGTAGCGTGTGCGGTCATGGCTGAGTTCGTGAATCTCGAGGTATCCGACGGTATCGGCACCATCCGCTTGGACCGACCACCGATGAACGCGTTGAACCGTCAGGTGCAAGAGGAGATCAGGGCCGCCGCGCGTGCCGCGACGATCGATTCATCGGTCAAGGCTGTCATCGTCTACGGCGGCGAGAAGGTCTTCGCCGCCGGTGCGGACATCAAGGAAATGGTGGAGTTGTCGCCTGCGCAGATGACCGACATCATCGGGGATCTGCAGTCCGCACTCGGGTCGGTGTCCGAGATCCCCAAACCCGTCGTCGCGGCGATCACGGGTTACGCACTCGGAGGTGGCCTCGAGGTCGCGTTGAGCGCCGACCTGCGAATTGCGGGCGACAATGCGAAACTCGGTGTGCCGGAAGTGCTTCTCGGCGTCATCCCCGGCGGCGGCGGTACCCAGCGGTTGGCACGGCTCGTGGGTCCGAGCAAGGCCAAGGATCTGGTCTTCACCGGTCGATTCGTCGGAGCCGAGGAAGCGCTCCGCATCGGACTGGTCGACGAGGTCGTCGCCCCGGACGAGGTGTACAACGCCGCGAGAAAATGGGCGTCGCAGTTCACCAAGGGTGCTTCGCGGGCGCTTGCTGCGGCCAAGGCGTCGATCGATCAGGGCCTCGACACGGATCTGCACACGGGCCTGAAGATCGAAGCTCAGCAGTTCGCCGCTCTGTTCGCGACGAAGGATCGGACCATCGGCATGGAGTCGTTCATCGCCAACGGACCGGGCAAGGCCGACTTCACCGGCGAGTGACCGCCTGACCACGAAACTGGAACTTGTTCATTTCCTACCGGATAGTAGGCTGCCCTCATGACTGCAAGCCCTCACGACGGTTCGTCCGACACCAAGGCGGCCGGCGCTGATTCCAGCCTCCACGTCGTACCGGACCCCGCGCCCAACCCGCACGCCACGGCGGAGCAGGTGGAGGCCGCGCGGAGCGACACCAAGCTCGCCCAGGTCCTCTACCACGACTGGGAGGCCGAGACGTACGACGACAAGTGGTCCATCTCGTACGACGAGCGCTGCATCGACTACGCCCGCGGACGGTTCGATCAAGCGGTCGGCTCCGCTCCCGACGCGCAGGACGCGCTGCCGTACGGTCGCGCACTCGAACTGGGGTGTGGGACCGGGTTCTTCCTGCTGAACCTCATGCAGGCGGGTATCGCGAAGAAGGGTTCGGTCACGGACCTGTCGCCGGGCATGGTCAAGGTGGCACTGCGCAACGCCGAGCATCTGAACCTCGACGTCGACGGCCGTGTCGCGGACGCGGAGACCATCCCGTACGAGGACAACACGTTCGATCTCGTCGTCGGACACGCCGTGCTGCACCATATTCCGGACGTGGAGCAGTCGCTCCGCGAGGTACTCCGCGTGCTCAAGCCCGGGGGCCGCTTCGTGTTCGCCGGCGAGCCGACGACGGTCGGAAACTTCTACGCTCGGTGGTTGGGCCGCGCTACGTGGGAAACCACCACGCGAATCACGAAACTGCCGTTCCTGGAGAGCTGGCGCAAGCCGCAGGAGGAACTCGACGAGTCCTCGCGGGCCGCGGCTCTCGAAGCCGTCGTCGACCTGCACACGTTCGATCCGAGCGATCTCGAGAACATCGCGGCGAGCGCGGGTGCCGTCGACGTCGAGGCGCGAACGGAAGAGTTCGCCGCAGCGCTGCTCGGCTGGCCGGTCCGAACGTTCGAAGCAGCAGTTCCCGCCGAGAAGCTGGGATGGAACTGGGCCAAGTTCGCGTTCGGCGGCTGGAAGACGCTCAGCTGGGTCGACGAGAACGTGCTCAAGCACGTCGTGCCGCGTGGATTCTTCTACAACGTGATGATCACCGGTGTGAAGCCGTCCTGACCGTTCGCACTCGCTGAACGTATCGGCACTGTCATGAGCTACACCTTCACCGACGCCGACATCGACTACCTCACCGGTGATGTCGGCGTCGGTGCGCTCGACTGGATGTCCGGCCGGGCGCTGACCAGGCAATCCATGCTCGCGGACGTCACCGCGGCACGCAGCAGGTTCGGCGAGAACGCCGCCGTGCTCGTCGAGACCACCACCGTGCGGCGCAAGGCGTCGGGCAAGCTCGACGGTGCCGAGTCATGGCTGCTGACCGACGACGCCGTGCAGCAGGCGACGCCGACGATCGTGGCGCGGCGCCGTGCCGAGCGGCTCGCGGGCCGCGACGTGCACGACGTCACCTGCTCGATCGGCACCGAACTGGACTCGTTGGTCCGTACCGCACGGACCGTGCTGGGAAGCGACCTCGACCCGGTGCGGTTGCGCATGGCACGCCACAACGTTCCGGCGGCGTCGGTCGTTCGCGCCGACGCACTCGTCCCCGTGTCCCGCGGCACCGTCGTGCTCGCCGACCCCGGGCGACGTTCCGGAGGCAGACGCACCCATGACCCTGCGGCTCTGCAGCCGCCGCTACCAGACCTGATCGAGACGTACTCCGGCCGCGATCTCGTCGTCAAGTGCGCTCCCGGTTTGGATTTCGACTCACTCGGGTGGGCCGGCGAAGTCGAACTGGTGTCGCTCGACGGCGGGGTCAAGGAAGCGTGCCTGTGGTCCGACGGCCTGTCCACGACGTCGATCACACGGCGCGCGTCGGTACTGAGTTCCGACGGATCCGCCTACGAGATCACCGATTCCGAGCCCGACGACATCGACTCCGCCGAACCCGGGGAGTGGTTGATCGACCCCGACGGAGCCATCGTCCGCGCAGGCCTCGTTCGTCACTACGGGGCTCGGCACGGGTTGTGGCAACTCGATCCCCGCATCGCATACCTGACCGGTAACGCGGTGCCCGAGGGCGTGAACGGATTCCGCATCCTCGACCGAATCAAGTACTCGGAGAAATCGTTGCGGCAGGCCCTTGCCGCGCACGGATGCGGATCGGTGGAGATCCTGGTGCGTGGCGTGGACGTCGACCCCGCAGTGCTACGGCCCCGACTGAAGCTGAAGGGGGACACAGCACTGTCGGTGATCATCACGCGGATCGGCCGGTCCGGTGTTGCGTTCGTCTGCCAGGCTCGTCGCCCGGGCAGGACCGATCAGGACGTGTAGGTGAAGATCTCGCCGAGATAGGTCGACGTGACCACCTGGCCGTCCGGCCCGATCGACGTACCGACCGTGGAGCCGGAGGCGCCGTCGAGCACCTGCTCGGACACCGTCTCCCCGCTCGCCGAGTCCAGCGCAACGAGGACTACGTCGTCACCGCGGCCGACGACCGTGACGATGCGGCCGTCGGCGGTGCTTACCGGAGTACCCAACTGCTGCAGATCATCTCGCGACCACGAGACACTCGCGCTGGTGCCGTCGTCGCGGATGGAGCGCACCGACCCCTCGCCGCCCGACGGGACGATCGAACCGTCACCCGCGACCGATGGCGTGTTGCTCGCACCGAATCCGGCTCCGAACGACCACCGCTGCGCACCGTTCGAGGCGTCGAACGCGGACACCCGGCCGTCGACGTCGGCGAGATAGATCGTCGAGCCGTCCTCCGACAGAACAGGACTCGACGACACTCCGGCCGGGAGCAGTTCCGACGACCAACGCTCCGTGATCGACGGTGTCGCCTCCGCGTCGTAGTGCAGCGAGATCAACTGCGGTGCAACGGCACCCGAACGCCACAGAACGAGATAGATGTTCGACGAATCCAGGTCCACGGCAGGCGTGGCCGCCACCGCGCACTCGGCGGAACCCGACGCGCACGCATCGAGACCGGTTGCAGGCGGAAGAAAATCGGCGCCGGGCTCGGCCAGGAAATCGGGAGGGTCGATCAGATCGTGGATCGGCACGACGGACTTGCCGGTCTGGGTGTCCAGGACATTGATCTGACCGAACTGCGTCACAGCCAGAACGCTGCCGTCACCGAGGAACTGCGCAGAACGTGGAACGCCGTTGGTGGGAGTGCGCCAACGCAATTGACCGTGCTCGTTGAACGACGAGAACCCACCGTCGTCGCCGACGTACACATTGGCCACGGAATCGACCAGAGGTGTCTCGGTGCCCACGGACGGCCCCACACGGTTGCACCAACGCTTACGGCCCGACTCGATCTCGAAGGAGAAGAGATTGCACCCGGCCTCACCGAACGTCGAGACGAACATCTGACCGCTCGCCGCGATCGACACCGGAGACGACGTCGTCGCCCCCAGCGGCCGCGACCACGCGAACCGAACGTCCGACAGTCCGACATGCTCGGTGGAGCTGCTGTTCCGGGAGTCACCGTGCACGACAGGCCACCCGTCGGGCGCGAAGGCGTCGATTGCCTCGCCGCCCCCGCCGCACGCCGCGGCGGTCAGGGCTGCAACGGTCGCCAGCGACACCACGCGAGCCACACCAGCTCTACCGCCAAGCACCTTGTTACTTCTCCTCGACCGTGTCCGACGCACATGATTCAAGGACAGAGACTATCCCGGCCACCGTCGCGATGGCCAAAGCGGTCCACACCGATCGTCCCGCAGGCTCCACTCGTGCCCTATCGGGTCGTTCCGCAAGCTCCACTCCTGCCCTCCCGGGTCATTCCGCAGGCTCCACTCCTGCCCTCCCGGGTCATTCCGCAGGCTCCACTCCTGCCCTCCCGGGTCATTCCGCAGGCTCCACTCCTGCCGTCCCCGGGTCGTTCCGAGTCACCCTGCAGTGCCGCTAGGGTGGACGGCTATGACGAGCATGTGGAACGCGCCGCTGCGTTCACGCTGGCGGGGATCCCGACGACGCGACGAGGATCAGGCCAGGTTCCTCACCCGCGACTCGCTCCGCTGGGTGCTGAAGAACAAGGCCTACACACCGTGGTACCTCGTTCGGTACTACCGGCTCGCTCGGTTCAAGGCTGCCAATCCTCATGTCGTGCTTCGGGGAATGGTGTTCCTCGGCAAGAACGTCGAGATCCATTCGACTCCCGAGTTGTCCCGACTGGAGATCGGGCGATGGGTACACATCGGCGACGGCAATGCCATTCGCTGCCATGAAGGATCGCTGCGGATCGGCGACAAAGTGGTCTTCGGCAAGGACAACGTCGTCAACACCTACCTCGACATCGAGATCGGTGCGTCGACGCTCGTCGCGGACTGGTGCTACATCTGCGATTTCGACCATCGGATGGACGACGTCACCACACCGATCAAAGACCAGGGGATCGTCAAGGGACCGGTCCGGATCGGTCCCGACACCTGGATCGCCGCCAAGGTGACGGTTCTACGCGAGACCAGCGTCGGCCGCGGATGTGTGCTCGGTGCACACGCCGTCGTCAAAGGTGTCGTACCGGATTACAGCATCGCCGTCGGCGCACCGGCCAAGGTGGTCCGCAACCGCAAGGCCGACTGGGAAGCCGGTGCTGCCGAGCGCGCGAAGTACATCGCTGCGCTCGAGGACATCGAACGCAAGAAAGCACTCAGGGCGGCGGAAGCTGCGCGCGGCGACTCAACTGCGCTCGGGTAGAGCGCGTTCGACGATGGTGGGCCGCGCGAGCGGATACCGCACCTTCCGTTTCGCGGCCAGATAGACCTGGGCGGTGGCTTCCGCTACGTGCTTCCAGTCGAAGTCGACGGTCAACCGCTCGCGGGCAGCGTGCGCACGCTCCTGGGCTGCATCGACGTTGTCGAGAACGCGCCGAACCCCAGCGGCGAGGCCTGCGACGTCGGACGGCTCGAACGACAGACCGGTCACGCCGTCGACGATCGCTTCACCCAGCCCACCGGCAGTCGACGCCACCAGCGGGGTTCCCGCTGCGGCGGCTTCGAGAGCGATGATGCCGAAGGGCTCGTAGCGGCTGGGTAGGACGATCGCGTCGGCTCCGTGGAGCCAGGACAGCAGTTCCGTGTGGTCGAGCGATCCGAGGAACGAGACTGCGCGGGTCACCCGATGCGTCCGGGCGAGCTCCGCCAGCCACGCGAACTGCGTTCCCTCGCCTGCGATGTGCAGCGTGGTGCCGGGATGGCTCCGACGGATGCGCGGCATGGCGGCGATGACGTCCTGTATGCCCTTCTCGTATTCGAGACGGCCGACGTACAGCAGTGTGGCGGGTTCCTGGCGAGGCTGGCGAGGACGGAAGTTCCACGTGCGGATGTCGATGCCGTTCCTGATGACCGACACCGCCGAGTCGCGAATCCCGAACAGTCGAGTGACCTCGTCCTTCATCGACGCCGAACAGGTGATGACCGCGTCGGAATCGTTGGCCAGCCACCATTCGATGGAATGCACCTGACGATTGATCGTGCCGGAGATCCAGCCACTGTGCCTGCCCGCCTCGGTGGCGTGGATCGTCGAGACGAGGGGGACGTCGAAGTGTTCGGCGAGCGCGATGGAAGGGTGCGCCACCAGCCAGTCGTGCGCGTGGACCACGTCGGGTTGCCAGCCGTCGCCAAGGCCCGGTTTGCCGAGTGCGATTCCGGCGCGAACCATCGCGTGTCCCATGGCAAGGGTCCACGCCAGCATGTCCTCGCCGAAGACGAAGTGTGCGGGATCCTCGGCCACCGCGACCACCAGGACGCCGTCGTCGATGCGATGGTGCGTGGGATGGGTCGACGCATCGGTGCCCGTCGGGCGGCGCGCCAGAACGACGACTTCGTGCCCAGCGGAGACGAGTTCGGTAGCCAGATGATGGACGTGTCGGCCCAGCCCTCCGACGACGACCGGCGGGTACTCCCACGAGACCATCAGAATCTTCACTTCAGTGCTCCCCTCCGAGCTCCCGATCCGTGCTGCAGGTTCTTCGGGTCGTACTTTCCTGCCACTCGACGAGCGTCGAGCGCCGGGAACAGCCCATCTGCCTGGTTCCACCCGCGTGCGAGCCGCTCCGCGTCGTCGTGACGACCACCGCGGACCGCGTCCGCGATCTCCCGGAGAGCGTGGGCGTGAACATGCGCGCGCTGACGCGCATATCCGGCCGCCGTGTCCTTGCTGACCATGAACGCCCAGTCACTGGCAACCGTGTTGAGTGTCTCACGCAGAATCTGGTCGTTCACCCTGTTACGCAATTCGGGCATGCCCGATCGCTGCCCGTCCATCGTGCGCTGACCGTCGAGTGCGCTCAGTGCTGCCTCGACCACCTCGGCGTTCAGTGCAACCAGATCGCGTACGGCGTCTCCGTTCCACACGCGCCAGTCCTTGCCCGACCCCCACGAGGACTCGGTCAACTGGACCGGTGCGCCGACGAATCCCTTGGTGCGAGCGTCGTCCAGGGTTCCGACGTCGATCCCGGCTTCCGGCAGGGCTCGCAGGACGCGTTCGAGCCACACCGGGCCCTCGAACCACCAGTGGCCGAACAGTTCCGTGTCGAACGCCGCCACGACGAGTGCGGGTTGTGCGATGCGATCGGACTCGGAGCGGAGTCTGCGCCTGACCGTGTCGACGAAATCCGCGACGTGGATGTCGATCGCGGCGGACGCGGCGGCTGGATCGTAGGGCTCTTTGTCGGCCGAGTCGACGGTTCGCCCGGTGACACGGGCGTGCTTGAGCCCGGTCGCATGGTCGTAGGTGTGGAAGTCGCGGTACGAGGCGTGCCCGGGGTAACCGGATTTCGGCGACCACACGCGATAGCTGACCTCGAGATCGCGCCCGAACGCGACGACGTCGGATTCTCGCACCGGTCGCCCGAGCGTCGTGTCGCCTCGCAGGGATGGGCCGTCGACCATGAAATGGGTGACCCCTGCGTCTGCGTATCCGACTTCCATCCCCGGTGCGTACGCACACTCTGGTGCCCAGATGCCGGTGGGCCGTGTGCCCCACCGCCTCGCCGCGTCGGAAAGCCCCTCGGACAGCGAGAATTCGCGCAGTCTCGGATCGAGCAGCGGTTGGAAGGGGTGGGCGAGGGGACCGCCGAGCAGTTCGACCGTTCCTGCGTCGACGAGTGTGCGAACGACCGGTGATCCGCCGTGCCGCCATTTCGTTTCGAATGTGTCGAGTGCCCGTGCAGCGCTTCTGTGTTCGCGGATCGACATCGCGCGATCGGTTGCCTCGTGTGCGCGCAGCTGCCAGTTTCCGAGCCAATGATGCATCCCCGCAAGGCAATGCGGGTCGTCGAGTTGAGCGGCGAGCACCGGGGTGATTCCGAGCGAGAGCAGGTTGGTACGTCCCTCGTCGGCGAGCGTCGAGAGCATGTCCGTCAGCGGCAGATAGGAGTCCGCCCACGATTGGTACAACCACTCCTCGCCGACCGGCCATCGGCCGTGATTGGCGAGCCAGGGCAGGTGCGAGTGCAGAACCAGAGCGAACATGCCCGGTTCGGTCACCTTCGGTGAAGGTGTGCTCACCCGCTCACCGCAGCTCCGCCGTGAGGCTTGATCGCGACGGCGACCAGGTCGAGGCTCCCGTCCATGTCCGTCGGGTGGATGTCGAAATCTGCCGTGGTGATCGATGCGACATCGGCCGAGAGGGCTGCCGGCCAGGGCTCCCCGGCGAGTGCGCGCTCGATCTGAGCGTCGATGAACGACCCTCCGTGTTTGGAGTCGAGATCGCGCAGCGTGGACCCGTGATGAACACCGGTCATCACGTCGACGGTGAAACCGGCCTGTTCCAGCAGCTCCGACAACTCGTCGGCGTTCAGCTCGCGCGTGTGGAACGGATTCAACGGAGTGTCTCGCCCCGGGGAGAACGTGATGCGATTCGGTGTACTGACGAGCAACTCTCCACCCGGGCGGAGGACCCGGAAGCACTCGTCGAGGAACTGCCCCTGATCCCACAGATGCTCGATCACCTGGAAGTTGACGACCACGTCCACCGAGTCGTCGCGAAGGGGCAGCTGCGCCAGATTGCCGCGGAGCATGCGGACTCCGCGATACCGATCGTGCACGTGAGCGGCGGCGCCTGCGTCGTAGTCCACGCCGGTGACCGACTCGGCAACGGCGTCGATCATGTTGGCGCCGTACCCTTCTCCCGATCCCGCCTCGAGGACGACGCGGTGCCGGCACCGCCCCAGCAGGTGCTCGTACACGACCTCGTGTCGGCGGAACCAGTAGTTCTCCTCCGCGATGCCAGGAACCGTGCGCTCGCCGGTGAGGGGGAGCGGTGCGTCCGCGTTGGCTGTCGATGATTCGCTCACCGACGAGAGGGTAGTGCCTAGGTACGGAGAAGAACCATCGGCAGTGGCGTCCGATCAGGAGGGGGCGGATGTATTGTCGGATCGGAAATGCGGTAAGTTACCCACCAGTAACTAAACATGGGGTAATCTACGGCAGGGCCTAGAACAGCAAGAACCCATAAGGCACGACCCGATTCACCCTACGAATCAGCGGAACATGACCAGGAGGTCGACGCAGACCCATGACGAACATCGTTGTTTTGATCAAGCAGGTTCCCGACACGTGGTCCGAGCGCAAACTCACCGACGGTGACTACACGCTCGACCGCGAGGCAGCCGACGCCGTTCTCGACGAGATCAACGAGCGCGCCGTCGAAGAAGCCCTGCTCATCAAGGAATCACAGGGCGGCGAGGTGAAGGTGCTGTCCGCAGGCCCCGACCGCGCCACCGATGCCATCCGCAAGGCTCTGTCCATGGGTGCCGACAGCGCCGTGCACCTCAACGACCCGTCGCTCCACGGGTCCGACGCCATCCAGACTGCGTACGCGCTTGCAGCTGCGCTCGGAAACGTCGCGTTCGAGAACGACGAGCCCGCCGATCTGATCATCGCGGGTAACGAGGCCACCGACGGCCGTACGGGCGCTGTACCGGCGATCATCGCCGAGTACCTCCAGATTCCCGCTCTCACCCAGCTCCGCAAGCTGACCGTCGCCGACGGCACCGTGTCGGGCGAGCGCGAGACGGACGAGGGCATCTTCGGCCTCGAGGCAGCACTGCCGGCCATCGTCAGCGTCACCGAGAAGATCAACGAGCCGCGCTTCCCGTCCTTCAAGGGCATCATGGCCGCGAAGAAGAAGACGGTGCAGACCATCACGCTCGCCGAGATCGGCGTCGAAGACGGCATCGTCGGCGTGGAGAACGCAGGAACGACCGTCACGTCGTCCACCCCCAAGCCTCCCAAGACTGCAGGCGAGCGGGTCACCGACGAGGGCGACGGCGGCGACAAGATCGCCACCTACCTCGTAGGCCAGAAGATCATCTGATCCCGCCGACGTAACGCCGCGCAGACCACTTAAGGAGAGCAAGTCATGGCAGAAGTACTCGTGCTCGTGGAGCACGTCGAGGGAACCCTCAAGAAGGTCAGCACCGAGCTGATCACCGCGGCCCGTGCACTCGGCGAGCCGTCGGCAGTCGTCACCGGTCCCGCCGGTACCACCGACAAGCTGGCCGACGCATTGACCGAGGCAGGCGCGGAGAAGATCTACGCCGCAGAGTCCGACGACATCGACGGCTTCATCATCACCCCCAAGGTCGACGTACTCTCGGCACTCGCCGAGTCCGTCTCGCCCGCCGCGATCATCACCGCAGCCAGCATCGAAGGCAAGGAAGTCGCGGGACGCCTCGCGGCGCGCCTGGGCTCCGGTCTGCACAACGACGTCATCGCCGTGAACGGCGACGGCAGTGCCACCTACTCGATCTTCGGTGGCGCGTTCACCGTCGAGGCGAAGGCCAACGGAGACGTCCCCGTCATCTCGTTGCGTCCGGGTGCCGTGGAAGCCGAGCCGAAGGCAGGCGCGGGTAGCCGCGAAACAGTCGAGGTACCGGCACAGGAAGACGGCGTCGTCAAGGTCACCTCGCGTGACCCGATCGTCGGTGGCGACCGCCCGGAACTCACCGAAGCGACCGTCGTCGTGTCCGGTGGCCGTGGCGTCGGCAGTGCGGACAAGTTCAACGTCGTCGAGGACCTGGCCGATTCGCTCGGCGCAGCGGTCGGTGCGTCGCGTGCAGCGGTGGATTCCGGTTACTACCCGGGCCAGTTCCAGGTGGGTCAGACCGGTAAGACGGTCTCCCCGCAGCTCTACATCGCACTCGGCATCTCCGGCGCCATCCAGCACCGCGCCGGAATGCAGACCTCGAAGACCATCGTCGCAGTCAACAAGGACGAAGAAGCACCCATCTTCGAGATCGCCGACTACGGCATCGTGGGCGACCTGTTCAACGTCGCACCTCAGCTCACCGAAGCGGTGAAGAAGCACAAGGGCTGATATCGCCCGGACAGACGACACGCCCCCGCCTCCCCGTTTCGGGGGGGGGGTGGGGGCGTTTCTGTCGTTCACGCAACGTGTTCGGACACGTTACCCACCTGATGCGCTGACGTGGCCGCGGCTCGTTAGACAACTTGCATGACCACTTCAGTCATGAACTCGCGTGCATCGTCCGTGCCCGAGACGGCCACGAAGGGCCGAGCTGCCGACCGCTATTCGCTCGTCCTGTCCACCGACCGAGATCATCGCGACGCCGCTCAGAAACTCCGCTACGACGTGTTCGCGTCCGAACCCGGATACGACATCCCCCGAGATCCCAGCGGCCGCGACGCCGACCGCTTCGACGAATTCTGCGACCATCTTCTCGTCCGCGACAACACAACCGACGACTTCGTCGGTTGCTACCGCATGCTCACTCCCGACGCCGCCATCGCAGCCGGGGGTTACTACACCGCAACGGAATTCGATCTCACAGCCCTGAATCCGTCCGCATCCTCGGTAGTCGAGATGGGACGCGCCGTCGTGCGGCCCGAGCATCGATCCGGCTCCGTCCTCGGACTCATGTGGGCTGGAATCCTGCACTACCTCGAAGTGACCGGCCTCGAATGGGTCATGGGATGCGTATCGGTACCCATGCAGGCGTCCGCCGACGACGTTCCGGGGGCGAACGTCCGAGGCGTCCGCGACTTCCTGCTGGACAAGCATGGATCGGCACCCGACCGCCGCGTGATCCCACGTAACCCCGTCGTGGTCGACGGCCGCGGTCTCGACGAGATCGTGGCCCCTGCTCGCACATCGATCCCTCCGCTGCTTCGCGGATACCTGCGACTGAACGCGGTGGTGTGCGGAGAACCGTCGCACGACCCCGACTTCGGTGTCGCGGATTTCGTCGCACTGCTCGGGCTGAGCGATGCCAACACTCGGTACCTGGACCGGTTGAGAAGCGCGGCCAACACCTACGAGACGAGGGGACAGGGATGACCGCATCGAACATCGTCGACTCGTCCGGCCGCGCAGCCGAATCGGCCGTGACGGAACAGGTGGTGGATCATGCGTGGATGCCGTCCAGCCCGTGCGGAGACGGCTGCATCGCGCGCGGGAGCGCAACCGTGGGTTCGGTGGTGGTCGCACTGCGCATTCTGGTCGCGCTGTTCGCGGTCGCGCTACTTCCGGTACTGATCGCCGTCGGTGTGGTCTCACCCCGACTGCGCAGGCGCGTCACTCGATTCGGTGCGCGGATGTTGCTGTTCGCCGTCGGTATCGGGCTCTGCGTCCACGACCCGCGGTCGGATCGGGAACGCTCCCGTACCGAACACGGCGCGCTCGTCGTGGCCGGACACATTTCCTGGACGGACGTACTGGTCCTGACGGCACTGCGACCGGCGACGTTCGTCGCCCGCGGCGACCTGATCGAGTGGCCGGTACTGGGCCTGTTGGCCAGGGCAATGAAGGTGCTTCCCATTCACCGGCAGAAACTACGTGCGCTCCCGGGGACCGTCGACCAGGTTGCGGACAGACTGCGCGGCGGTGGAACGGTTGTGGTGTTCCCGGAAGCGACGACCTGGTGCGGACAGGCGTACGGCTCGTTCCGGCCTGCGATGTTCCAGGCCGCGATCGACACCGAGACCTGGGTGCAGCCGGTCCGGCTCGCGTACGTAGACGGAAATTCTGCTCGTACGACGGCGACGTGCTTCGTCGGCGACGAGACCATCGGTCAGTCGATCGGCCGAATCCTGCGGCTGAAAGGAATCGTCGCGCGCGTGGAACTGACCGCTCCCGAGGCGCCGGGCTCCGACCGTCGGGATCTCGCGAGGCGTTGCGAGGCGGCGGCGCGATCCGGTGATCGGCTCGACCCGACCGTGCACGATGTCGTCACCCTCGACGTCGTCCGAGCCCCGCAGCGACCGGTGCACCGCTGAGCAGGAACCTCGGCTGGACGGGTGTCGTGGCTGGGCAGGTGGGACGGGGGCAGGTGTGACGGG
>NZ_NPFZ01000043.1:0-21617 GCF_002259425.1 Rhodococcus sp. 14-2470-1a | reverse complement strand
CCGCCCGCTCACGAGTCTCGGCATCGAACTTCCTTGGTGCACCCATACCTGCATTCTCCTGGTGAGATCACAGTCTCCACCAGTCCCAGGACAGTTCAACCGAGTTACGACGAGTGCCTTGCCACGCTTCGAGCCCACGCCTCGTTGCTGTAATCCTCAACGTGGGCACAGCGCCGAGACCCAATCGGAGATTGGGCGTCGGCTGAGCACACAAGCCGTGCTTTCTACGAGGCCTCTGGACTAGCTCCACTTCACAAAGTGCCCCCTACCAGCAATATTTCGCTCGCAGGGGTTTTGGGTGTGCAGGATTGCGCAGTCGTGTCGGCACCGTGGTCACTCTGTCTCCCGTGGTCCGGGCGCTTGCTGGTCGCGGCGAGGACGAGAAAAATAGAATGCGACTGAGCGCATCACCCTGCGCGTTCGACGTTCGTTGTGGTCATCGCCATACCGGCACTTGGCGGGAAGGCTGTGATCGTTCGAGTACGCGATTGGGGTTCGTTTTGATGTCCGTTCGAAAAATCCGTTAAGCGCGTTTAATGCCGGACGGTGTCGGTGTCAGTTTCAGAAGTCGACTGCACGTCTAGCGGGCCCCAACGAGTGCAAGGGATTGCTGATATACCAGTGGCCAAAAGCGCTGTGCACGAACAACTGTCGAATGTGACGTGCCTTCGCCGCGTTGATGGGCCACCCACCGATCCGACCTCGCGCCCGTGCTGCAGCGAGACCGGCGACCGTCGCCCCCGGCGGCTGCGCCCGCGCATCCTTGCCCCCGCCCCACACAGCTGTCGGTGTGGACTGGAAAGTCCTGGACGTAACAGAGTGATGTGGATCCTTACGACGGCTCGGTGACCGGCACGTACCTCGCCGTGTCACGGGCTCCCTCGTGGGCCCAGGTCGGTGGTCGGCGCTTGCGGCGTCGTGGGTGGCAGCGTCAGGCGGTTACGCCTCAGTGGCCCGGAGTTATCTGATCCTGGATAACGAAGCATGCATGGGTGTGGATGGGCGCGCCCGGGCGCCGGATATAGGGAACCGACGCTGAAGTCGTTGCGCCACAACTGGTGATCCAGGTCGACGCGCATATCCACGCTGCGCTTCGAAGAATTTCATGTCGGGATCGGCGGCCAGCAGGCGGCGGCCGGTGTTATTCATGTCGGCGTCGGCTGAGGTGATCGACGTTCCCGAGATTTCCGTCGCGAGGACCGGTGACGGTGGGTCGGCGTAGTCAGGAGCACCCCCAAAGCGCTTCTGGCTCTTTCGAGTCGATACCCCGTCTGCTGTGTCCGTCATAGCCCTCTTCAATGACGCTCGCTAAGCCGGTTTGCATACCGCAGAGAAGTATCGAAAGGCACGCAAGGGGGCACTCCGGTGCCGTTGGAATTGTTCCGTTCACTGCCCCGGCCACGCCGCGGCGCAGGTGCGGTAAGTTTTCATTGCATACCGTAGGGGGGTATGGTAAATCTGTAGGTGGGTCGCGACGACCTCGATCACATTCCGAATCGAAGAAAGAAGGACATCAATGAACACCACCGTCACCGTCACCGGAATGACCTGCGGTCACTGCGTTTCCTCGGTCCGTGAGGAGATCAGCAGCATCCCCGGTGTCACCGCCGTGGATATCGACCTCGCGAGCGGCCGGGTCGATATCGACTCCGAAACCGCGATCGAGCAGGCGGCCATCGCCCAGGCCGTCGATGAGGCCGGCTACCAGCTCGCCGGCTGATCGACACCAGACCCGGACAGGAGATTCCCACGATGAACGCATCGTCGAAGTTCGCCGGATTCACCGTCGGCCTGGCCGCGGTCTTCGGGCTCGCCTTCGGGGCCGGGGACGCCTTCGGCCCCGAAGGTGCCGCACCGCCCGACACACACGACACCTCAACTCACGACGCCGCACCCGTGTCCACCACGGGCTCACCGGTCGCCGATCAGACACCTGGAGGACTGATGGTCACCGACAGCGGATACACCCTGGCATTGGACACGGCACAGGTTTCGGCCAGCGCGGACCTGCCGCTGAGGTTCCGCATCCTCGATGCCGACGGAGTGCCCGTCACCCGCTACGTCGACAGTCACGACAAGCAACTGCACCTGATCGCTGTGCGCCGCGACATGTCGGGGTTCCAGCATGTGCATCCGGTACTCGACGCCGCCGGAACCTGGAGCGTTCCGCTCGATCTGACCCGCGCCGGGGCTTACCGAGTGTTCGCGGACTTCACCCCGGATGGCGGCGACGGTCTCACCCTCGGCGCCGACCTGCAGGTCGCCGGCGCCTACGATCCGCAGCCACTGCCGCCTGTGGCCGCAACCGCAGTGGTCGACGAGTACACCGTCACTCTCGACGGCGCCCTCCAGCCGGGACAGGCATCGAAACTCACCCTGGCGGTCAGCCGGGACGGGCAGCCCGTCACGGATCTGCAGCCCTACCTCGGGGCCTACGGGCACCTGGTCGCCCTGCGAGCCGCCGACCTCGGCTACCTGCACGTCCACCCGGACGGACACCCCGGTGACGGGGTCACCGCGCCCGGACCAGGCATCGACTTTTTCGTCACCACCCCGAGCGCGGGCGACTACCGCCTGTTCCTCGACTTCCAGCACGATGGAGTGGTGCGGACCGCCGAATTCACACTGACAGCCGGGCAGATCCCCGGAGCCGCGGTGCCCGCCGCCCCGGAGCCGATGCCCGCCGGGCACGGACACTGACACACCACCACACCCCGAGAGGAGCGACGATGAATCCCGTCACGCACCACCCCACCGCCGACGGCCGAGTCGAACTCGACATCGGTGGTATGACCTGCGCCTCCTGCGCGAACCGGATCGAGAAAAAGCTCAACAAGCTCGACGGTGTCACCGCGACGGTGAACTACGCCACCGAAAAAGCACGCGTCGACTACGTCGGTGATGTCTCGACCGAGGATCTCGTGGGCACCGTCGAGCAGGCCGGCTACACCGCCACGGTCCCCGCGCCCGCCGCCTCCTCCACCGACCCCGACGCGGCCGGGCCAGCCGAGATCGACCCCACCGCCTCGCTGCGCCAACGCCTGCTCATATCGCTGGTGCTCAGCGTGCCGGTGATCGCGATGGCTATGGTTCCGGTACTGCAGTTCACCAACTGGCAGTGGCTTTCCTTGACCCTCGCCGCACCCGTGGTGGTGTGGGGGGCATGGCCGTTCCACAAGGCCGCCTTCACCAACCTGCGGCACGCCACCTCAACGATGGACACCCTGATCTCGATGGGCACCATCGCCGCACTGGGGTGGTCGCTGTATGCCCTGTTCTGGGGCACCGCCGGAACGGCCGGCATGACCCACCCGTTCGAGCTGACTATCTCCCGCTCCGACGGCGCTGGCAACATCTACCTTGAGGCCGCAGCCGGAGTCACCACCTTCATCCTCGCCGGCCGCTACTTCGAAGCACGCTCCAAGCGGCGCGCCGGTGCCGCCCTGCGGGCCCTGCTTGAGCTCGGTGCCAAGGAAGTCTCCGTCCTGCGCGAGGGTGTCGAACAGCGCATTCCCACCGATCAACTCATCGTCGGTGACGAGTTCGTCGTCCGCCCCGGGGAGAAGATCGCCACCGACGGTGTGGTCGCCGAGGGCTCCTCCGCGGTGGACAATTCGATGTTGACCGGCGAATCCGTGCCCGTCGAGGTCGGACCTGATGATCTGGTCGTCGGCGCGACGGTCAACGTCGGTGGCCGAATCGTGGTCCGGGCGACCCGCATCGGCTCGGACACCCAGCTCGCACAGATGGCGAAACTCGTCGAAGACGCTCAGACCGGTAAAGCCCAAGCTCAGCGTCTGGCCGACAAGATCTCCGGAGTCTTCGTCCCGATCGTGATCGCCCTTGCCGCGGCGACACTCGGCTTCTGGATCGGCACCGGCGGTGGGATCGCGGCCGCGTTCACCGCAGCCGTCGCCGTCCTGATCATCGCCTGCCCGTGTGCCCTCGGCCTGGCCACCCCGACCGCGCTGATGGTCGGCACCGGCCGCGGCGCTCAGCTCGGCATCCTGATCAAGGGTCCCGAAGTGCTCGAATCGACCCGCCGTGTCGACACCGTGGTACTCGACAAGACCGGCACCGTCACCACCGGCAAGATGACTCTGCTCGACGTGATCACCGCCGACGGCGAGGACACCGCGCAGGTGCTGCGCCTGGCCGGTGCACTCGAAGATTCGTCCGAGCACCCCATCGCCCAGGCCATCGCCAAAGGTGCCCGCGAGAAGGTCGGAGCCCTGCCACCGGTGGAGCAGTTTATAAATATCGAAGGCCTCGGGGTGCAGGGCATAGTCGACGACCACGCAATGATCGTCGGACGGGCCCGCCTCCTCGCCGACCGGGCGCAGCAGCTGCCGGACGAACTCGAAAGTGCGATGCGTGCAGCCGAATCCGAGGGCAAGACCGCCGTCGCAGTCGGTTGGGACGGTCGGGCTCGCGGAGTACTGGTCGTCGCCGACGCGGTCAAACCCACCTCCGCCGAGGCGATCGAGCAGCTGCGGGGCCTGGGTTTGACGCCGATCATGCTCACCGGCGACAACGCAGCCGCCGCGCGTGCCATCGCCGACCAGGTCGGCATCCACGAAGTGATCGCGGAGGTGCTGCCCGCAGACAAGGTGGACGTCGTCAAAAGGCTGCAGGAGCAGGGCAAGGTAGTGGCGATGGTCGGCGACGGCGTGAACGACGCCGCCGCGTTGGCGCAGGCCGACCTCGGTCTGGCGATGGGCACCGGTACCGACGTTGCGATCGAAGCCAGCGATCTGACGTTGGTGCGCGGTGATCTGCGCGCAGCAGCGGATGCTATCCGCCTGTCCCGCCGAACGTTGGGCACCATCAAGGGCAACTTGTTCTGGGCGTTCGCCTACAACGTGGCTGCCCTCCCCTTGGCTGCGGCCGGGCTGCTCAATCCGATGCTGGCCGGTGCAGCGATGGCGTTCTCGTCGGTGTTCGTGGTCAGCAACAGCTTGCGGTTGCGCCGGTTCAAGTCCCTCACCGGATAACCGCGCGGGTAGAACAAGCACCCAAAAGGCTGGGGTGGGCGTGGCATGCAGGCGCGCCACCCCACCCCACCGCTACAACCCCGATGCTGCCTACGAAAGGAGAGGGTCATGTCCTTCGTGACAACGACCTTGGTGCAGATCACCCGGCACCCGGCGACCCGAGCGGTGGCCCGCTGCGCGGTGATGTGCGCTGTGGCGGCGGCCCAGCGACGACTCGACGGACCGACCCTCTCGCGCCATACCCCGGGCGGGCATAATCGAGGATGCTCGGCATGACACTCGGATTCCAGGAGGACACCATGGCCACTCCCGCGGCCGCGCAGGCACCCGCCGAGACCGACGGCCATGATCACGCCGCGCACGGCTACATCACCGAAAAGGACGCCTACCTCAAACGCCTCAAGCGCATCGAAGGCCAGGCCCGAGGACTGCAGCGCATGGTCGAGGAAGACAAGTACTGCATCGACATCCTCACCCAGGTCTCGGCGATGACCAAAGCCTTGCAGGCGGTGGCCATGGGCCTGCTCGAAGCTCACATCAGCCACTGCGTGGTCGACGCCGCCATCGCCGGCGGTCCCCAAGCCGACGCGAAGATCAAAGAGGCCACCGACGCGATCTCACGGCTCGTCCGCTCCTGAGCACCGGCAGTGCGAAGCCATTCCTCGCCGTCCACTCCCGCGTGCTTGTCGGAAACCTCGGCGAGGCGGCGCAGGCAGAGACCGTCATGACCGAAACCGTATCGGCGATTCTGCGCGATCGCCGAGTCCTCGCCACCGTGGCAGCGCTGGCAATACTGGCAGTGGCTGCCGCCCTCGTACCCCGCCCGTCGATCATTGTGGTGCGCGAGTGGGCGGAGTCGATGGGCCCGTCGTTCGTGGTGGTGTTCTTTCTGACCCAGGCGGTGTTGACGATTGCCCCGGTACCGCGCACGGTGTTCACCCTCAGCGCCGGACTGTTGTTCGGTCCCGCCACCGGGGTCGCCGTCACGATCGCCGCCACAACTGTCAGCGCTGTGCTGGCGTTGCTGCTGGTGCGCGCGCTCGGGCGCACCGCGGTGCAGGAGCGGCTGACGAATCCTGCGGTCAAGTCCATCGATGCCCGGTTGGCTCGGCGGGGGTGGCTGGCCGTCGGGTCCTTGCGGCTCATTGCCCCGGCACCGTTCGCCCTGGTCAACTACTGCTCCGGACTCTCCGCGGTGCGCCTGCTGCCCTACACGACGGCCACTGTCGTGGGGATTCTGCCCGGTACGATCGCCGCGGTGCTGTTCGGGGACGCTTTGACCGGGCGAACGAATCCGGCATTGATAGTGGTGACGTCGGCCTGCGTGGCCGCCGGGGTGGCAGGATTGCTGGCCGACGCCCGCCTGCCGGTGTCGCAGGCACAGCCCAACACCGCAGATGGCGCATCGAGAAGCGGTCGCCTTCGTCGTCTGTTGCTGCCGGACCGCGGATAGGACGTGGCGAGAAATCCTACAATTTTGCTGCGCCTGCACCGCCAAAGCCAGCGGAGTTGCCGAACTCCTGACCTACGCGAGAAGTAGGGCACGCGCGTTCCCCGCGGATTCGCAGTCGAAGAGCCCACACCATCACCCCCACCGACATCACTCCGATTACGGGCTGCACGGGTGCCCATAGATCCAGAGCACCGCTCACCCCGACCGCCACCACTACCAGTTTGTTGCATATCGGACATCCGACTGCCAACAACGACAACGCATTCGCACTGACCCCTACACGGGAAGAAACCGACGACGCCAGCCCAGTGCTCACGTATGTCGCAAGAATGAGGCCACTGAGAACTGCGGTGGCAATCCACACCGGATAGTTCCACCACAACACCGGGGTCATTCGAACGTAGAACGCAGTGTGGATGATCCCGGTGGGGATCGCCACGACCAGCGCGGCCACCGTCGCGCCCAGTAACGCGGCCACCCAACGCCGCGCCGGCCAGTCACGCATCGTCACAGTCGTCATCCCTCTCCCGGTCAGCGGATACCACCCCACCATCTACTATGAATGATAGTAGTTTGCAGGTGCGGTGAGTCGGCGTCAATCGACGCCGACTCGCCGCCCATACGGCACAGGCGTCGAGCGTCGACGCGAGCCTCAGCCGACCGTGAGGAACCCTCTCCGACTGCCGATACCCGACAATGGTGACCGGCGAGGCCGGACACAGTCCCATGCGGCTCTCGCCGCGCTCCGTTTCCTTCGCTGGTGACGCAGGGAACCCACACCGACCCCAGAGGATTTCTTCTGTGCATTCTTTTTCAGGCCCGACGCGGCGTGTCCGCGCTACCCTGATCGCCTCGATCATCGTTGTTGCCGCGGCATTTTCGGTAAATGCTCCAGCTTCGGCGGACCCTGCTGCACCCCCGGTGAACGCATCCGAAGCCGTACGACAACTCGCTGAACTCAATGCGACCGCCTTCACTCTCACCGAGAGCATGTACGCCGCGCAGGACACCCTCGATCGTCGCCGCGGCGAACTGAGTACCGCAGTTCAATTCGCCCACGAGACCTCGGCGGCGGCTCGGGAAGCCGAAGTGGCCGCATCTGCCAACCGTCGAGCACTGGCCACAGCTGTCGACGCCGCGTACAAAGGTGTACCGCAATCCCCTCTCGGGGCCGTTCTGGTCGCGGACAGCCCACAGCAACTACTCGATCAGATGGTGTTGTTGGACCGGATCCTCGCCGATCGAGCCGCTGCACTCGCCGACTCGACACAGATCGACGACGAAGCGCGAGACCAGCTCGAACAAGCCCGGCAAGCACAGGCGTCCGCTGCGGTAGCCGAGGCGGACGCCGCACGTACACAACGCGACCTCGAGCAACGCCAGACCGACCTGGCCGATCAGATCGCCAAAATCACCGACCAATTCGCCGCCCTCACCGATGCGGATCGAGCTGCCATCGTCAGCCCCGGCACCACGAATCCTTCCGAGCTACCCGCCGCCGTCTCGGCTGCGAGTGGAACATCAGCGGAGGCGATGCGCATCGCCCTCGACCAACTCGGCAAACCCTATTCCTGGGGAGCTACCGGGCCGGGGTCCTTCGATTGCTCCGGACTGATCTACTTCGCCTACAAACAACTGGGACTGACCGTTCCACGCGTGGCCGCAGACCAAGCACGAGCGGGCACACCTGTCTCCCGCGAATCAGTGCAACCGGGTGACTTCATCTCTCTCTACTCACCGATCGGACACATCGGGATCTACATCGGCGACGGGAAATACGTCAACGCCCCCACCGGCGGCGACGTCGTCAAAGTCGCGCCCGTTCCCTGGGATGAAGTGACCGCAATCAACCGGCCCATCGCCACCTGATTCGATGTCCACGGTCCGGACGCCGCGACTGCGAGGAGACCGGATGCCCGTGTGGCAGACCGGTAAGATCGAACCGGTGAGGACTTCAGCCACGGAACCTATGAACCAGAAGTGGCTCCTAGGTGCTGTTTGCGCTTCGATAGTGCTGTTCGGAGTCCTTCTCATGCATTCTGCGCCGATGTCGTTCGCAACGGCGACGAGTATCGGCGAACACTCGATGACCTCGACGGTGAGCGCTCCACCTGCCGTCGACGAGCATTCGGGAGCATCATCTGCGACAGCATCGGAGAGTGGTTCCGCAGCACACTGCGGGAACGGCTGTGGCGATCACAGCTCGGTCATGCATCTGTGTCTGGCTATCATCGGTGCTGTCGCGGCGTTGGCCGTCTTACGGGCAATCGTTGTGGGCTTCGCCGGTTCTCTCGTCCACGCTGCGCGACTGTCGGCAGTTCGTCATCGAACCGGGCACCCGCCACCCTGGACCATATTCACTCTCTCCGAATTGTCTGTGCTTCGGATCTGACAGGTGACTCACCGTTGTGTGAGACACAGATATCGACAGGCCAGTGCGCCTGTCGATCCGAACCACCCCCCAACAATTTCAGGAGTTTGTTATGCGTTCGAATCGACCTACCCGCTTCACGATCGCGATAACGGCGGCCTCCGCTGTCGCCGCCGCAGTTCTCGCTGGCTGCAGCAGTAACGACGGCGAAATGAACATGCCCGGCATGTCGAGCAGCGATACACCGGCCTCGTCGTCCTCCGAGAATTCCGCCGAAGCATCGGCCGAATTCAACGATGCCGATGTCACGTTCGTCGAAGGGATGTACCCCCACCATGCACAAGCGGTGGAGATGGCTTCACTTGTCGACGGCCGAACCGAGAATGCTCAGGTCATCGAGCTGGCCCAGGCCATCGAAGCAGCTCAAGCACCGGAGATGGAGCAGATGAATGCCCTGCTCACCGCATGGGGACAGCCCGCAGCGTCCGCCGACATGGGCGGAATGGACATGGGCGGAATGGACATGGGCGGTATGGACATGGGGAGCGGTGGCATGACCGGCATGATGAGCCAGGAAGACATGGACATGTTGTCGGCCGCTAACGGAGCGGAGTTCGACTCCATGTGGCTCACCATGATGATCGAGCACCACAAGGGGGCAATCGAGATGGCTCAGATCGAGTTGGCCGACGGCTCCAATGCTGATGCCAAGGAGCTTGCCTCCACAATCATCGATGCGCAGCAGAGCGAAATCTCCACAATGGAAAGTTTGCTCGCCCAGTAACTCTCAATTCTGGGAACTATCAACCGTAGGGCGGGGCTCGGCTAATACCGAGCCCCGCCCTTCGGTTTCGAAGGACCTGGCCCTTTTAGCTGCCACACCGATCAACACGGCCCCGGAAACATGCCCTCCCCTGCTGATGCACCCGCCTGCGGGGTCCTTGGGACACGCAGATCCGCGGTAGGGACAGGGGGCGGCTCTCGGATCGGGTCATCGCGGCCCGGCGGGGGCGCGCCGTCGACAGAGAGTGGGTTCGATACCACCGGCACTGGCAGTTGGGGAGGCGTGGTCTTGCACGTGCGGCTGCTCGGTTTCCTTCTCAGATGGGTAATACAACCGAACTGACGAATTCATTGCGTATCCAGGCAATGAACAGACCCCACACCCCCGTCAGCAGGGCGACACCGACGGCGATCATGATCACTCCGCCTGCCACTTTGATTCTCTGCGAGTTCCGCCGTAGCCAGCCGACACCGCGCATCGCCGAACTCGAGCCGAACGCGAGGACCACGAACGGTAGACCGAGTCCCAGACAGTAGGCGACGATGAGAGTGACGCCGCGCGCTGCGGTTGCGCCTTCAGTGCCAGCGGCAACGGACAACACCCCGGCGAGCGTGGGGCCAAGGCACGGCGTCCAGCCGAGCGCGAACACGCCACCGAGCAGCGGCGCTCCAGCAAGAGACGAGATGGTTTGCGGCGCGAATCGAGTGTCGCGTTGGAATGCGGGAATGAACCCGATGAACGTCAAGCCCATGATGATCGTGATGGCACCGCCGACCTGCTGAAGCACCTGTTCGTTGATGCGCAGGGTGCCGATGACCCCGAAAATCGAGGCGGTGGCGAGGACGAAGACGATGGTGAAGCCGGCGACGAACAACCCCGCTGCACCTGCCACGCGCCAGCGGCTTGCCAGCTTCGGCGGTGCTTCACCAGTCGAGGCGGCGGCGAGCGACGGCACGTCGGCACCTGCGATGCCCGCCAGGTACGACAGGTAGCCCGGCACCAGGGGCACCACGCACGGTGACGCGAACGAGACCAGCCCGGCGAGCATACATGCGGCGATCGCCAGTACCAGAGGTCCGCTCGATGCCAGATTTTGGAACGTCGAGCCAACGCCGCCTTGGGCAAGAAGAACAGTCATTCGTCTGCTATCCGTTCGACGACAGGGAGCAGGTCTTCGGCGAGGAGGGCACGCATGAACACTGCCGCCACCCGGTGCTCTCGATCGAGTACCAGCGTCGAGGGAATCACGCTGGTCGGGTAGTTCCCGCCGAGGGCGATCAGCGTCCGCATCGAGGGGTCGTAGATCGAGGCGTAGGAGACATTGTTGTCGACAACGAAGTCCTGCGCTTTGTCCTTCTGCGGATCTCGAACATTGATACCGAGGAACTGCACACCGCGCTCGCGGGTTGCTTCGTAGACCTCTTCGAGGTCGTCGGCTTCGCCGCGGCAGGGGCCGCACCACTGACCCCAGAGATTGATCACGACCACCTCGCCGTCATAGTCCGACAGAGCGGTGTTCTTACCTTCCTCCATCAGATCGGGTCCGGCGAGTTCACCGATGGTTCCGCGCGTTTCGGGGGGATCGTAGACGATGTCGGTTTGACCACCGGGTGCAACGAAATCGAAGCTACCTCCGGAGGGCACGGCGTCGGCGCCTGCGGAACATCCGGAGACCAGGAGTACAACGGCAAGGATGGATGCCGTTGCCGTGGCGGGCAGACTGCTCTGTTCGCGTGTGCGAGCCCCCGTAGGGCGGCCGAGTCTCATGAAGTCGACGCCTTTGCTGCAGTACGGATCTGCGCCGATGTCTCGAACATCGTGGGATCGGTGACGCGGTCGATGCCCCAGTCTTGGCCGGTGACGAAGCTCGGGGCACTGTGACTTCCCTCTCCGGAATGCACTACGGACACGAGGCGGTCAGTTGATTCGGATCGTGGTCGTGGCTCCTGGATCCTGGTCCGGTCGATACCCGGTCGGCAACACCGGCCGGGTCGACGCGGGATTGACGCGACCGGTGCCGCATGACCTCGCCGAAGCACAGGGCGGCGGCTAGCAGGCGACATCAGTTCAGACCAGCGTACGAGTGCAGTCCGGAGACCACCATGTTGATGATGAACAGGTTGAACAGCATGGCCACGAATCCGGCGATGTTGATCCACGCGGCCCGGGTGTCACGCCACCCGCTGGTGGCCCGGGCGTGCAGGTATGCGGCGTAGATGATCCACGCGATGAATGAGACCGTCTCTTTCGGGTCCCAGCCCCAGAACCGGCCCCACGCGGCCTCCGCCCAGATCGCGCCGAGGATGACACCGATTCCGAACAGGGGAAACGCGAAGATGGTGGTCTTGTACGCCAGCACGTCGAGCGAGTGCGCCGAGGGGAGACGGGCGACGATCCGGCCCACTCTGCTGTCGGGGACGGCGCTGTCGGGATATCGGATCCGGATCAGGAACAATGTGCTGGCTGCACCGGAGATCAGGAACACCCCGCTGCCGAGCGAGACGATGGAGACGTGCACGGGGAGCCAATACGACTGCAAGGCTGGTACGACGGGCGCCGCGTTGGCATAGAGCACAGTTCCGGCAATGAAGAGCAGGATCAAGGTCGGCACGAGGACGAACAACCATAGTGTGCGCAGTTGCTCCGAGCGCAGCACGATCAGTCCGGCAAGTATGCCGGCCGCGCAGGTGACGGAGACGAATTCGTACATGTTTCCCCACGGCGGGCGGCCAGTGGCGATCCCGCGCAGGACGATCGACCCGATATGCAAAGTGAGTGCGAGCATTACCAGGGCGAGTCCCGTGCGGCCCAGGCGTTCGGACGGGGCTCTTCGCTCGGGGACCGGCACGTATCCCGGTGTCGATGATGTCGCTGCGATCAGTTGCGGATGCAGACTCGAGGCCCGGCTCAGAGTCGCTGTTCGTGTCGTTGCGAGTTGTGCGATGAACAGGATCGCGGCGAGAAGGTAGACCACGAAGGCGGTCTCGAAACTGATGTCGCTCCAGCGGGCGAGGTTGTCGTCGATCGGCATGGCGCTACACCGTTTCTGTATCGAGGGTCTCGGAGTGGTTCTTTGTCCGCGGCGTCCAGATTTCGGTGCGGAGGGTCTCGAATTCGGGTCCCCATCCGGCGTGATCGGTGCGGGCGAGCCCGCCCATCTCTACGCTCGATCGTCCTGTTTCGGCCGGGAGTACACGGAACCAGACTCGACGTCGCTTGATCACCAGCGAGACCAACAGTCCGGTCATCATCGTGATCGCGAACACGAGCACCCACAACTGTGCGGGGTCGTATCCGACCTGCAGGTTGGCGAACTCCTTGGCGCCGTTGAATCGAATGTTGGTGCCGTCGGTGAGGGTCGTCGATTCACCGGGACGCAGGTTCACCCGATCCTGCTTGACAAGTCGGCCCTGGTTGATCATCTCCTGGTCCAGGGAGAAGATCGACTGGGGTATGCCGGTGTCGAGGCCGGTATCTCCTTTGTAGATATCCACTGCCACAGCAGGATCGACCAAGTCCGGGAAGCGGGAGGAGAGCAGGGTTCCGTTGAATTGCGCAGTGGGAGCGAAGAGGCCTTCGATGGCGATCTGGCCGCGGCGTCGCTCATCGGCGGTGGCATAGGTCCCGCCGGGTGGATCGAAACGCAACGCCCCGCTACTCAGGAACGTGGTGGCGTCGTCGGGCCGGAACTGCAGGGCCTCGGTTCGACTCTGACCGTCGGGGAAGGTCACGGTGAATTCCGGGGCGTATCCGTGGCCGGTGAGGTAGATGCGTTCATCTCCGAGCCGGAGGGGTTCGTTGACTTTGAGTTGATAGTCGCGCCAGGTGTCTGCGGCGATGTCGTCGGCGGACTGGTAGGAGATGTTCGAGGTGAACATCTCTGCCTGGCCGTTCTCAAGGTAGTCGGCGTTGAAGTCCTTGACTCTGATGCAGAACGGCTCCAGCCCGGTTCCGTCGGTGCTGTTGCCGGCCCGGAAGGAGTCGTAGATGGCGGGCGAGGTGTTGCAGAAACCGGGCCCGTTGTCGGCGATGACGATGACCGATCCTTCGTAACCGAAGAGCTTGCCGATGGCGATGGCCGCGAGCAGACCGATCAGCGAGAAATGAAAAAGTAGGTTTCCCGCTTCGCGGGTATAGCCCTTCTCGGCGGAGAGGGTGAGCGCCCCATCGGGCTCGGGCCTAACGGCAGTACGCCACCCTCTCAAGTGGGGCGCGATGTCGTCGATGACGGTTTTCGGGCTACCGGCGAGAGCGCCCGAATGATGAAGCGGTAGTCGCGAAAGGTTTCGGGGTACGCGAACTGGCTGTGCGCGAAGGGCTTTACCGTGTTCGATCATTCGGGGAGTCAGGCAGCCGATCAACGACACAAACAGTAGGACGTAGATGGCGGTGAACCAGAAGCTTCCGAATACGTCGAACAATTCCAGCGTGTCCATGACGGCCCCGAGAGCCGGGCGCGCTGCGATGTAGGAATCAACCGCCTGGGTGTTGAGATTGCGCTGTGGCAGCAGGGCGCCTGGGATTGCTGCGATAGCGAGCAAAAACAGCAGCACCAGTGCCGTTCGCATCGAGGTCAGTTGCCGCCACCTGTTGCGCACCGCAGCGATTGCTCTGCGTAACCGTCCCTGCGATGTGAGCGCCGGGGTTTGATCAGCTGTCACACCGCCACACCCTTTCGACGATTGCATCTCAATTACTATGCAACATAGTAGTTGATGGGCCGTGTGCAGTTGTGCGCGGTAGTCGCCTGGGCGAGAGGGTAAGTGCTGCAACCACAAACGTGGTACTTGGTCCATCCGGAACGCTGCCGGGCTGCGGTTCGGTTTAGGCCGCTTTCGGCCCCACGGTAGGCGCGGATCGGTTCTTCTACTCATGCCGTCCAAACGCGTTTCATCCCGCGGAGTAATACCTGTGCGGTGAGATCAGGCACACTTGCACTAGCTGTTTTGCGTGCCGAGTACGAAGCGGCGCGGTTCCCTCTGCAGTTGATCGAGGATGTCGCGATGTCCCAACTCGATGAGCGAGCGCCACTACGACTGGCCTACGAGGATGTACTGGTCACCGTGGATCGCGCCGCCGCGCACCTGCTCGATGACGGGCCCGCCGCCCTCTGGGTCACCACGGCCCTGCGCCAACGTCGAACCCAACAATGCCTGGCAGTTGAGGGTGCGGCCCGCATGGAACGCTGGAGGCGTCACCGCACACGGTATTCGTCGCTAGCGCGGGTAGACGGCGACATGGATCTGCTATTTTCGTCGTGTGTGTCCGATTCGGTTGAGCGAGTGTATTCGCCGAATTCTGCTCTGGTCCATCATGGCGGCCACGGCAGTGGCGGTGCTGATGATGTCGCAGGTCGCACACACCACCGCAGAGCCCGGCCACGCTCCGCTGGCTGCGGTCATCGAGAGCGTCCCGGAAATCGAGCACACGTCGGTGCCGGAGCAGGACGAGGGGATCGGCGGTAGCGCGTCCAGTCATCACGACAATCACGGATCCCTGATCGGGTCCGTCCACATAGCGGTGGCGATCCTTGCGCTAGGGCTGGCAATGTTGCTGCGCCGGACCGGATGGACAGTGCTGCTGCACCAGCTTCGAGGTCTACAGGCATCGAGATCGTCGCCAACTGAGAGGTCGGTCTCTCCCCCTGCGCCGATGTCCGTGCTCGACGCGGCATGCCTTCTGAGGGTGTGAGAGGTCTGCGTTTGCGCAGATCGGTCCACCTTTCTTCTCGCGCGCCGCCTCCGCGGTGAGGGCGCGAGCCTGCCTCGTCGAGGACAACGCCATGCATATCTTCTTCAACGTTTCATCGTCTACGCCGCACCTTTGTTTCCCTCATCCCAACCCCGCCGCGCCTCCTCCCGGAGTCGCGATCGTCCTTCGCGAGGCCGGGCCGCACGATCTACCGCAGAGCGCGCAGTTGCACCTCGACGAGCTACCGATTGGCCTGTTCCCCGAGCTGGGAGCACGGTTCCTGCGCCGGTGGCACCGCAGCTTCGTCAACCGACGACACGCCATCGCTCTTGTCGCAACCGATAGCGAAGGCGCCGTCGTCGGATTCCTCCTCGGCACCCTCGATCACCATGCCCATATCGGTGATCTACTGCGCGAGAAGATGACCGTGCTGCCGTTGGCTGCACACGCCGGTGCGGCGATGGCAGTCCGCCCGCGCACCGCCATGCGGTTCGTTCGTACGCGTCTTCGCCCCTGGTGCAGAGCGGTGGCGCGCGCTCGGCCCATCCCACTGCCGAACGGCGAACCCGAGACTCCCCCGGCCGACAGTGTCGCCGTCGTCGTTGCGATAGCGGTGAGCCCACGGGTGCGAGGGATCGGAGTGGGTGCACAGTTGCTCGACTGGTTCGAATCCGACTCTGCGCGGGCAGGTGCACGTTGCGCCGAGCTGTCCACCGATCTCGGGGTGGCCGACAATGCAGGCGGCTTCTACGAGCGCCTCGGATGGCAGAAAAGCGGAAACCGTCTCGATCGAGATGGCCGGACCATGCAGACCTACCGGCGAGAGCTAGACGGCCGCTGCGGCCGTGCTCCGCTCCCCTTGTCGGTCCCACCAACCCGGACGACCGCGAGCACTGCCCCGTCGACAGAAACGAGACGATGATGTCAAGCACCCGACGAACGGTGTTCGAACTCGTGGGATGCACTGCGCTCGCAGGCGTGCTGCTTGCAGGAGTGTTGTTCCCCATCGTCGGTGGCCTGGGATACGTCTCGAACCGCGCCGCTGACACCGACGACAACGTTTCCGGCGAACTCGCCGAGGGCGTAGTTCCTGCCATCTCGACGATGACGGACGTGGCAGGCAACCCGATCGCGTGGCTATACGAGCAACGCCGTTCCGAAGTGCCGAGCGCGAAGATCTCCAACGAGATGAAGCTTGCGATCGTCTCCGTCGAGGACCGGCGCTTCGCAGAACACCAGGGCGTGGACTGGCAGGGAACGTTGCGAGCGTTCTTGACCAACACCACCAGCGGGCAGGTCGAGCAGGGCGCATCGACACTCGATCAGCAGTACGTGAAGAACTATCAATTACTGGTCGTCGCTGACACCGACGCCGAGCGGCGTGCCGCGATCGAGACCACGCCGGCTCGCAAGATCCGCGAGATCCGAATGGCGTTGTCCTTGGACAGAGAATTGACCAAAGACGAGACATTGACCCGCTATCTGAACCTGGTTCCGTTCGGCAATGCCTCGTTCGGCATCCAAGACGCCGCGCAAACCTACTTCGGTGTCGATGCCAGCGAGTTAACGGCGACGCAATCAGCGATGCTGGCAGGGATGGTTCAGTCCAGTTCGGCACTGAACCCGTACACCAACGTCGAGGGAGTCACAAGCCGCCGAAACCTTGTCTTGGACAACATGATCGAAACCATCCCGAACCGAGCCGCAGAATTCGAGGCCGCCAAATCCGAGCCATTGGGGGTGCTGGCCGAGCCCAACACCCTCCCACGTGGATGCATCGCCGCCGGTGATCGAGGGTTCTTCTGCGACTACGCACTCCAATATCTTGAGGACGCCGGTATCAGCCGCGAGCAGATCGACGAGGGCGGTTATCTGATCAAAACGACTCTCGACCCGGCGGTGCAGAACTCGACCCAGGCCGCACTGACCGCGAACACAGATCCCGACCTCGACGGTGTCGCCACCGTGATGAATGTCGTCGCACCCGGACAGGACGAACACCGCATCCTCGCCATGGGCAGTAGTCGCACCTACGGACTCGATGCCGACGCCGACGAAACGGTTCAGCCGCAACCGTATTCACTCGTAGGCAACGGCGCCGGGTCGATCTTCAAGATATTCACCACTGCCGCCGCGATGGAACGCGGACTCGGCACCAACGCCACACTGCAGGTTCCCCGGCGCGTCGAGGTCAGGGGGTTGGGCGACGGCGGCGCGCGTAACTGCCCGGCGGGCGCTTACTGCGTGGAGAACGTCGGAAACTACCCACCGGCGCTGACGGTCACCGACGCACTGGCGCAATCACCGAACACGGCGTTCGTGAAGTTGCTCGAGTCCGTCGGTGTCACACCGACAGTCGACATGGCAGTGCGGCTAGGGCTTCGCTCCTACACCCTCCCCGGCTCGTCTGGATTCGACGAGCAGAGCATGGCCGACCTCCAGAAAGAGCAAAGCCTCGGCTCGTTCACACTCGGACCTACCTGGGTCAACCCGCTCGAGCTGTCCAACGTCGCAGCTACCCTCGCCTCGGGAGGTACTTGGTGCCCGCCGAACCCGATCGACTCCATCTCCGACCGCGAGGGTGTAGCTGTACCGGTCACACAACAAGCGTGCGAGCAGGTCGTCGAACCCGGCCTGGCCAACACACTCGCCAACGCGATGAGCAAGGACGACCAACCCGGAGGAACCTCGGCATCGGCGGCCGGGTCCGTGGGCTGGACGCTGCCGATGTCCGGGAAAACCGGCACTACCGAATCCAACCGATCCTCGGGCTTCCTCGGCTTCACCAACCGCTACGCCGCCGCCGTCTACACCTACGGTGACTCACCGACACCGGGCCAGATCTGCTCCTTCCCACTGCGGCCCTGCAGCTCCGGGAACCTCTACGGCGGTAACGAACCCGCACGAACCTGGTACGACGCGATGGACCCAATCGCCTCGAACTTCGGCCCCATCGAGCTGCCACCGGTCGACGACAAATACGTCCGCGGCTCCGCCAACGGCCAAGTACCTGAGGTCAGCGGCATGAGCCAGTCGTCGGCCACATCGAGATTGGAAGCAGCAGGATTCTAGGTGACCGTCGTCACCACCACCGGTCAGGGCGCTCGCGGTACCGCTACCGGCACATCCCCATCCGGCGCGGCGATCCCGGGATCGCTGATCACGCTGTACATCAGTGACGGCTCCCCCGCCCCCGACCGCACGCCCACGCCAGCGCCGCCCAGTATCGACATTCCCGGCCTGCCGCTACCGCCGCCGCGGTGATCACCCACGACACTCACCCTTGAGACCCCCGCGCACGAAAGGAAACGCCATCACAGTCAGCCGTCGACAACTGCTCACAGCCGCAGCGGTTTTGCCGCTCACAGTCAGCTGCACCATCAACACCGCCGACAGACAATCCCCCAGCCTCGCACCGAGCAGTAACGCATCTCCCGCACGGTCCCCGGCCGTGAGCGCACCGAGCAGTCGATCATCGGCCCCGGTGAATCCGGGGCGGTGGATGCCGACAGCTGGCGAAGTGATGCCCGAGATCAAACGCGCAGCGACGAGCTTCCTCGAAGCAGGTGGCAGCTGGAGCGAGGGAGGAGGAGTACTCGACAGCTTGCGCACCGCAGGGGTATCGCTCGAAGTCGCGGCGACGGCAGCACTGCTTCAACCCGACGAGGCCCTCGCCAGCACCCTGCGAGTGGTGTATCCGCAGTACGCCGGAATCGGTCCAGAGAGTGCTGCAGTGATCGTGCTGTTCGACCAACTCCTACAACGCCCCACGCTCGCGCAGCCGGCTGAGACGACCCGGCAGATGGCACTCGATATCCGGCTCAAGCGCGACATCGCCGCTGGCGCGGCCTGGACGGTGGAAAAGATCAACCCTTTGACCTCTCTTGGGTCCCCAGTACCACTGACCGCCGCTGCGTCGTCGGTGCTGAGCAGCCCTCGCATCACGCTCTCCGAGCCTGCACGACTCGACATCGGAACCGGACGCATCAACAACAATGTGCTCCAGATCATGCTCGGACTTGCCGATCGATTCACCTACGCAGTGCAGGTGATGCACACCGGTCACATCCAGACCGTCTTCCCGCACCCGCGCTTGTCCAACCACGCAGTGGGACGAGCGGTGGACATCCGAGAAATCAACGGTCGGCGCGTTGTCGACGATCCCTTCAACAACCCAACGATCTCCGAATTCGTCACTGCGGCAGCCCTACTGGGCGCAACCGAGGTCGGAGGTCCGACCGACCTCAACGGTGACCGTCCAGGATTCTTCACCGACGACGTGCACAGCGACCACGTCCACGTCGGCATCACCCCGGGCGACGCACCGGCGCATCTGCGATGACACCGAACCGGATGGGCACTTCGGCCTGACCTGCCCGAAATACTATGCTGGTTAGTAGTTGAGTGCTCGCCACGGCGAGGCGGGTGAAGGTGTCGGAATTGTTCGCACTCAGCCGATACCGATCGTCGGTGCGATGTCGCTGCCACGGCTGTTCGCCGCCGAACGATCCGCGCTCGTACATCGCCTCAGTGATTGGAGATTAAGTGAATGGAGATGAAGGTCGATGCGTCTACGTCGTCCCGCACATACCGCCCGAGCAGTCACGTCCACCTCAGCCGCCGTATCCGGTCATGTTCACCGCGCCTGACCGGGAGATCACTTGGCGTTGACGCTCAAGCGATTACATCACCGAGCCCTCATCGACAGAACGAGAACCGCACTTTATGTCCATCTCGCTTTCCCGCATCCTGCTGCCGTCTCTGATCGCAGCTCTGTCCCTCGTTGGATGTTCCGCTCCGGCAGCGACTGACGGCGCGGCCGATCCGGCAGTGGTCGACTTCACCTCCTCACTGGCTCATGTGCACGGATTGCACGTCAACGCCGATGGCACCGTCCTCGCTGGTAGCCACACAGGACTCTTCGCCATCGGTTCGTCCGGAAACCTGACCAGGGTCGGCTCTTCCGACGATGACTTCATGGGTTTGTCGGGTGTACCGGCCACCGATACCCTCTTCACCTCCGGTCATCCCGGCGAATCCAGCACGGCGGCGAACCCACTGGGACTGCGTAGCAGCAATGACGGCGGAATGTCGTGGTCGGATCGGTCACTGGAGGGACAAGTCGACTTCCACGCGCTGGCTGCCGATGGACGCATCCTCGTCGGATTCGATGGCAGTACCGGTCTACTCGTCTCCGCCGACAGCGGCTCCACCTGGACTCCCGGCGCCGCTGCGCCCGCGGCGTCGTTGGCGATTACGAGCTCCGGAGTATGGGCGGTGACACCTGATGGACTTCAGCACAGCACCGACACGGCCCGAACATTCTCTCCTGTCCTCGACGCACCGAACTTGGTATTGCTCGCCGGTGCCGGCGATGCACTGTGGGGGATCGACACCGACGGATACGCCTGGCGTAGTCGCAACGGCGCCGATTGGCAGAAGCGTTCCGCAACCGGGTCCGTCGAGGCATTGACCGCGGTCGACTACGACACCGCCTACGCAGCCAGCCCCCAGGCGTTGTACACACTGACGTAACTCGGCCCGGTCGAGACCAGCCCGACAACAGATAGCGACATTTCGACGCGACCGCAGGCGGTCACCCGCGCGGCTGATGCGGGCGCTTGCCGCTGTTGAGCGGCTTACTCCCTCTTCCTCCCCTGGGGTTCGGCCCGCCACGAGATCCCGCGATGACACCGGGGTCCGACTCCGAGATATCCAGGAATGAGGACAACCGAAATACTTGGCGTAGAGATTCCGAGGCCGTACTGGATGCTGTCATGCAGGTGTGCCGAAATGGGAGCCCTGTTCGGTGTAGTCATGGTTCGCGGACGGTTGGCGTTGATCCGATTGCCGACGATGTGTCTGGTCGCGTTCATGGCGTGTGGGTTCAGGTTGCTAATCGTCTGGCTCCTCTGCGTGATCGGCCCTCGGCGTGGGCATTCGAGTGGGACTTGACCTCAGGGGTGGCCCGGCGCAGCCCGATCGTGAGCGCGACTCAGACGTGGGCTGAGCTCGGCGTTGATCTGAGTCGGCCGATTCCGGATGGTTTGGCGAAGCTGGATCTTGGGGACGCCACAGCATCGGTGCTGGCGCAGCTCGTTTCCGGTGGGCCGGGAACTGTGCTCCAAGAGGTCGGTGTGGAATGCCGTCCATCGGGTGCACATCGGCGTATGCAGTTCACGGCACACTTTCTCCACGACGGCATCGGCCCTACTGGTGAACCTCATGACGAGGCTCAGCGAATTTCAGCAGTTGTGCTCGGCGAAACTCGTCACCCGTGAGCGGTCTTCACTGTAGTGGTTGGCGGGTTCCGGTGGTGGCTTT
>NZ_NPFZ01000044.1:0-23636 GCF_002259425.1 Rhodococcus sp. 14-2470-1a | reverse complement strand
CAACACCTTGGGATCAGTGGTCGTAATCGCCTTGTGAACGAACGAACCCTTAGGTCCCATCCGCGGCGGAAAAGGCCGAGCCGCCGTCACAGCGGGAGTGGGCCTAGGCGCTAGGGCAGTCACACAGTCCTCCTGAAGATGCGAGTGGAGTCATCGTAAACCCGCAACGGCTCGGGTACTACCTTTGGTCGTAGTTCGTTGCGGCGGAGTCGTGTATCTCGACGAAAAATCCCGCCACCAACGACGGTGGCGGGATTTCACGACGACTGTGTCGGTGAGCGTCAGTTGCCCAACGCGCAGAACTGGCCCGAGGACAGGTTGAGGGCGAGCGACCACTGGCCGACGCAATCGACGCCTGCGGCTTCGGCGGTTGCTCCCGAACCCCAACCCGCGATGGCGATGGTGGTTCCGCCGTTGTCCGCCCAGGAATGCGCGATTCCGCCGCCGATGGCTCCGGCGTACGCGGTGCCTCCGGCGCGCGAGGCTCCGAGTGCCGTGCCGTAGCCGGTTGCCAACGTGGAGGTGCTGCCCGCGCCCTCGGCGACGCTGACGGCGGTGCCGCTGTCGGTTGCGGTTGCGGTAGCGCGTGACGCGTCCTGAGCGGTGGCGCCGCAGCTGGCGTAACCGTCGACCTGGATGTCGTTCGCGGACGGAGGGGACACGCACGTCACCGGTGCCGCGGAGGCCACGCCGGCGCCGGCGAAACCAGCAGCGACGATGCCGCCACCGACAGCGAAAGCTGCTGCAGCACGGGACATTCGACTACTGGAGCGGAAGGAGGAGCCATCCTGGGGCGAGCGGCGGAGCAGAGAGAAAGACGGAACAGCGAACAACAGGGGGGCTCCTTCACGGAATCTTGCAAATGGGTCGATGCGGCACACCGTACCCCGGTTCGGGCGTCAGGTCATCAGTGAATGTTCCCAATGGATGTAACGATTCGTCACCGTCGATGTCGTGGCCGTCTTCCGCATGTCGATGGTGCTCTAGCATCTTCGAAGATGAAGCGCAGTCTTGTCGTCGTTCTTGCCGGAGCGCTGGTGGTTCTCGCCGGATGCAGCGGGTCGTCCGACGGTCCAGCGGGTCCGCCGGCGGCGGATTCGTCGTTCACCTCGCCCGGTGTCGCGCTCGCGCCGGACTCCGGCGGAGCGGTGCGAGAGCAGGCGCCCTCGCCCGTCGAACGCAAAGAGGTTGTCACGGGCCAGATCTACGTCACCGCCGACGATCCCGTCGACGCTGCACGCGAGGCGGTCGGCGCGGTGGAGAGCGCCGGAGGCCGCATCGACAACCGAACCGAGAATCCAGCGACGGAGAACTCGACGGCCAGTAGTTCCATCACCGCCAGGATCCCCGCGGACGAGCTGACCGTGACCGTCGACAGGATCTCTGCCCTCGGCAAGGTCACCAGCGTCAGCATCACTCGTGACGACGTCACCATGCAGTACCAGGACCTCGACGCCAGGATCGCGGCTCTTCAGGCGTCGGTCGATCGGTTGCGGGCGCTCATCGCCGGTGCGACGAACACGGCCGACCTGATCGAAGCGGAATCGGCGCTGTCGAGCAGGCAAGGCGAGCTCGACGGGTTGGTCTCGCAACGCAGCTACCTCGGCGATCAAGTGGAACTGTCCACCATCACAGTGCAATTCAGCACCGACGACGTCACGCCGTCGCCCGGACCGGACAACTTCCTCGACGGCCTGGTCTCCGGGTGGAACTCGTTGCTCGACGCGATCGGAGACGGGATCGTTGCCGTGGGGCGTGCGATTCCGTGGCTGGGTGCGCTGGTGGTGGGAGCAGGTGTCGTCTACGCGGTGGTGCGGACGGTGCGTGCAGTCCGGCCGCGCCGGACAGTCGAGAAAGACAACAGCGACGACACGGATGCCGTCGGGACCGACGGCGTGGGGACCGACGAGAGCGAAGGCAACGCCGCGCCTCGGGAATGAATCCCTGTCGGTCTGCGGTGCAGCAGTACCGGACCGGAGTGAGTCGAGCCGGACTCACACCGCCCCGTCGAATCCGTGTTGACGCCAGGCCTCGTACATCACGACGGCGGCCGAGTTCGCGAGATTCAGCGATCGCCGCCCTGGGATCATGGGGATGCGCAACCGGTCGGTGACGCGATCGTCGCCCAGGACGTCGTCGGGGAGCCCGGTCGGCTCGGGGCCGAAGAGGAGAACGTCGCCCGGGAGGTAGTCGACGGACGTGTGGAATCGCGTCGAGTGAGCGGTGTACGCGAAGACGCGATCGGGCTTCAGTGCTTCCCACGCTGCGGCGAGGTTCTCGTGCACGGTCACCGATGCGAGGTCGTGGTAGTCGAGTCCCGCTCGTTTGAGTTTGGGCTCGGACATGTCGAAGCCCAGCGGGCCGACGAGGTGGAGTTCGCACCCCGTGCCTGCGACGAGGCGAATTGCGTTGCCGGTGTTCTGAGGAATCCGGGGCTCGAAGAACATGAGTCGAAACACCCGGCTCACTCTGCCACCACGCGTCGGGGAAGGATGGTGCAGGTGGACGAGGAACAGATCATCGGCGAGGACTACTCCGACAGCAGACTCGATCGGCAACGGTGGAACGGCCGAAGTTACGTGGCCTGCACCTTCCGGGATGCGGACCTCAGCGGCCTGGAGACGACGTCCGTGGTGTTCACCGAGTGCGACTTCACCGGCGCCGATCTGACCGAATCGGTCCACCGCGACGCGGCCTTCCGGTCCTGTACTTTCACTCGAACCAATTTGCTGCACTCCACTTTTCGCAATTCGACGTTCATGGGTTCGACATTCGTGGACTGCAGGCTGCGGCCCGCGACGTTCGACGAGGTCGACTTCACTCTGGCAGGGATGGGCGGCGCCGACCTGCGTGGAGTGGACCTGACGGGATGTCGATTCGTCGAGGCCAACCTCGTGAACACCGACCTGCGCAAGGCGACGCTCGTGTCGGTCGACCTCTCCGGCGCGCGAGTCACCGGCGCCAAACTCGACGCCGCGGATCTGCGCGGGTCGAGGGTAGACGGGGCGCTCTGGGTGGGGACCTCGCTCGTCGGCACGAAGATCGAGCTCACCCAGGCGGTGGCCTACGCGCAAGCGCAGGGACTCGCTGTCGAGGGGTGAGAAATCGGCCGGTGACAGACCTGGAACAATGTGGGTCGTGACTGCAACGATTCTGGACGGCAAGACGACCCGCGACGAGATTTTCGTCGATCTCACCGAGCGGGTTCGGACCCTGCGGGAGAACGGTATCGTTCCCGGCCTCGCGACGGTTCTCGTCGGCGACGACCCGGGTTCGGCCGCCTACGTGCGGGGCAAGCACAACGACTGCGCGAAGGTCGGGATCACATCGATTCGACGCGATCTCCCCGCCGACATCACCCAGGCGGATCTCGAAGCCGTCATCGACGAACTCAATGCCAATCCGGCGTGCACCGGATACATAGTCCAACTTCCGTTGCCGAAGCATCTCGACGAGAACGCGGCGCTCGAACGCATCGACCCGGACAAGGATGCCGACGGCCTGCACCCGATCAACCTCGGGCGTCTGGTGCTGGGCGAGGACGCTGCGCTGCCGTGCACACCGCGCGGAATCGTGCATCTGCTGCGTCGGTACGACGTACGGATCGACGGCGCTCACGCCGTCGTCGTCGGTCGCGGTGTGACGGTGGGCCGCCCGATCGGACTCCTGCTGACTCGCAGGTCGGAGAACGCGACAGTGACGCTGTGCCACACCGGAACTCGTGATCTTGCGGCCGAGGTGTCTCGCGCCGACATCGTCATCGCGGCCGCCGGTGTGCCGGGCATCATCACCGCCGACATGGTCAAGCCGGGTGCTGCGGTCCTCGACGTCGGCGTCAGCAGGACCGAGGATGGTCTGCGCGGCGACGTCGCTGCAGGCGTCGCGGACGTCGCGGGATTCGTCTCACCCAATCCCGGGGGCGTGGGACCGCTCACTCGCGCCTTCCTGCTGTCCAACGTTGTCGAACGTGCCGAGCGAGACCTCTCGGCGACGGTCTGACGTCGCATGGGCGCTCAGATCCGCAAGAACCTGCCACTACTGGCCGTGATGGTCGTCCTCGCGGCCGCGCTCGTGCTCGTGCTCGCGGACCGGTGGCGCCGCGGATCGTTCGTGCTGGGCGTGGCCACTCTTCTCGCGGCGGGTTTCCGGCTGTGTGTTCCCGAAAACCGCGTAGGGCTGCTCGCGGTACGAAGCCGTGGCTTCGACGTGTCCGCCCTCGCGCTGGTGGGCGGCGCCATCGTCTTTCTGTCGTCCTCGATCGACCCACTCGGTACGGACTGAGCGCCGCACCGAGTCGGTCGACTCCTGAGTTCAGACGTGGCGAGCAGCGCGTGCGTGCTGCATCGTCTCGCCGAGCAGCTTCGCGACGGACCCGGCTTCGGTGAGAAAGCCGTCGTGACCGTCTCTGGACTGAATGACTTCGAGTCCACGGCACTCGGGTAGACCGCGCGCGATCTCCTTCTGCTGACGCAGCGGATACAACCGGTCGGAATCCACACCGCCGACGATGGTCGGCACCGTCGCGCGCGCCAGGGCTTCGTCGACGCCACCGCGTCCCCGACCGATGTCGTGCCGGTTCATCGCCTCGCTCAGTAATACGTACGTGCTTGCGTCGAACCTGTCGGCCAACTTGTTGGCCTGGTGCTGAAGGTAGCTGTCGACGGCGTATCGGCCACCGTTCCACGGGTTCTCGTCGCCCTGGGGGTTGTTCTCGAACCGGAGGTCGAGCTCGCTCTCGGTGCGATAGGTCAGGTGCGCGATGCGACGAGCGATCTTCAGTCCAGCGCGAGGGGATCGAGCCGTGCCGTGGTAATCACCGCCCTGCCAGTCCGGATCCGACGCGATCGCTTCGATCTGAGTGGTCTGCGTACCGATCTGGTCCGCAGTGGCGCGGGCGCCGACGGCGAGTACGAGAGCGGCGCCGACACGCTCGGGATGGCCGACGATCCACTCCAGTGTGCGCATGCCGCCCATGGAACCGCCGACAACAGCAGCGAAGCGGTGGATGCCGAGCGCGTCCGCGAGCGCGACCTCGGCCGCAACCTGGTCGCGAATGGAGATGCCGGGGAATCGGCTGCCGTACGGCTTACCGTCCTCGGCGAGCGAGCTGGGACCCGTCGTTCCACCGCAGCCACCGAGGACGTTCGATGCGACGACGCACCACTCGTCGGTGTCTATCGGTGCGCCGGGTCCGACCATCCCGTTCCACCAGCCGGGCAACGCGTGATCCGCGTCGGCGGGTCCGCTGACGTGCGAATCGCCGGTGAGGGCGTGCTCGACGAGAACCACGTTGTCACGTCCGGGTGCGAGCTCTCCCCAGCGCTGCACCGCAACGGTCACCTGGGGTAGCGAGGCACCGCTCTCGAGGTCGAGCCGGCCGATGTCGATACTGCCGAGCCGTCCGTCCGGCGGCGGGAATCCCGCAGCCGGACGGACGTCGTGCACAGAGCCGATGGTCAAGACGCCGCCGCTGCGAATCCGGTTTCGAGATCGGCGAGAATATCGTCGATCCCTTCGATACCCACAGCGAGCCTGACCAGGCCCGGAGTGACGCCCGAGGCCAGCTGCTCCTCCGGCGTCAACTGCGAATGTGTGGTCGAGGCGGGGTGAATGACGAGTGAACGCACATCACCGATGTTAGCCACATGGCTGTGAAGGCTCAGCGCGTTGACGAACTTCTTGCCGGCGTCGACGCCGCCCTTCAGCTCGAACGCGATGATGGCGCCCTGGCCCTTCGGTGCAAGTTCCTGGCCGCGGCCGTACCACGGCGAGGACTTCAGACCCGCGTAGTTGATGGACTCCACCTCGTCCCGCGCCTTGAGGAACGCCGCCACCTTCTGTGCGTTCTCGACGTGACGTTCGATGCGCAGACTCAACGTCTCGAGCCCCTGGCTGATGAGGAACGCGTTGAACGGAGACACGGCCGCGCCGACATCACGCAGCAACTGGACGCGGGCCTTGAGCGCGAACGCAGGAGCACCGAGGTCCGCGAACACGACGCCGTGATAGCTGGGATCGGCCGTCGTGAAGTTGGTGTGGCGCCCCTGCGTCCAATCGAAGGTGCCACCGTCGACGATGACGCCCGCGATGGCGGTGCCGTGCCCACCGAGGTACTTCGTCGCCGAATGCACGACGATGTCCGCGCCGTGCTTCAGCGGCTGGATGAGATACGGAGTCGCGACGGTGTTGTCGACGATGAGCGGAATCCCGTTCTCGTGCGCCACGGCGGAGATACCGGGGATGTCGAGAATGTCGTTCTTCGGGTTGGAGATGGTCTCGCCGTAGAACGCTTTGGTGTTCGGGGTGATGGCTGCGCGCCACTGCTCGAGATCGTCCGGATCCTCGACGAACGTGACCTGCACACCGAACTTCGGAAGCGTGTAGTGAAACAGGTTGTACGTTCCGCCGTACAGACGAGGGCTGGAGACGATGTGATCGCCCGCTTCCGCGAGGTTGAGGATCGCGAACGTCTCGGCGGCCTGCCCGGACGCCAGGAGCAGCGCGGCGACGCCGCCCTCGAGAGCAGCGATGCGCTGCTCGACCACGTCCTGGGTGGGGTTGATGATGCGGGTGTAGATGTTGCCCGGTTCTGCCAGCCCGAACAGTGCGGCGGCGTGATCGGTGTTGTCGAACGTGTACGACGTGGTCTGGTAGATGGGCAGAGCGCGCGCGTTGGTCGCGCCGTCCGGAGTCTGACCCGTGTGAATCTGCTTGGTCTCGAAAGCCCACGAAGCAGTGGGGTCTTCGATGGGGGCGCCGGTTGCGTCCACGACGTCAGGGGTGTTGTCGGTCATGTGAGTGATAACTCCGTCTTCGAAGGATGATCAGGTTTCGAATCGGCTCTCGTCCGGAAAGCCGGGGCGGGGCGTATCGGTACAACAACACATGATCAACCTCTTCCTGGGGCCGCCGACGTGTCGGACAACTCCCGGTCAGTGGGCCCACCGACATCATGTGACATCACCGTGGCGGGCCCGCGCTTGCTCGACGGCAACGCGTGTGCGCAGCCGACTAACCAGGTCTTCTCACCCGGGGCACCCCACCGCGGTTGGAGGGTTGCCGGCCAGCAAGCCGGGGCTCGATGCTGGCACTCATGACCTGGCGTGAATCCTAGCGGTGCGATCGACTTCGGGAAACAAGCAGTCCGGCCACAACACGCCTGCCGACGGCCGGGAGTGGAGCCTGCGGAACGAGCACGATGAAGGCCGGGAGTGGAGCCTGCGGAACGAGCACGATGAAGGCCGGGAGTGGAGCCTGCGGAACGAGCACGATGAAGGCCGGGAGTGGAGCCTGCGGAATGAGCACTATAAAGGTAGTAGTGGGGCCTGCGGATCGACCGTTGGACGGCGGCGTGAGCACTATCACCGCCGGAGGATTCGAAAATCGCTTGTGCCGGGGATGACAATTGACGCCTGGGACGTTGCCGATCCAGTCCGTCCTTTTTCTTCTTGATCGATCCCGAAACCCCGAAACCCCGAAAGGTCGTTGTGCCGTGTCTGTCACCGATTCCGCCCTCGCCAGGAATGTCGGCGCCGTGCGTTCGAAGGTGTCGAGCGGCCTGAGTACCAGTAACCGTCCGCACTCCACGCGGAGACGGTTCGCGATGTTCGCCCTGTCGATCGGTGGGTTCGGTATCGGGACCACCGAGTTCGCGTCGATGGGTCTGCTTCCCGACGTGGCGTCGAGCATGGGTATCTCCGAGCCCTCGGCCGGTCACATGATCTCGGCGTACGCCCTCGGCGTCGTCGTCGGTGCGCCCGCGATCGCGACGCTGGCCGCGCGTGTACCGCGTCGAGCACTGTTGATCGCTCTGATGGTGGCGTTCACTCTCGGCAACCTCGGTACCGTGTTCGCTCCCAGTTTCAACGAATTGGTCGCGTCCAGGTTCGTCGCGGGCTTGCCTCACGGTGCGTACTTCGGTATCGCGGCGCTCGTCGCGGCGCATCTCGCCGAGCCGGGCAAGCGCGCCAAAGCTGTTGCGATGGTCATGATGGGGCTCTCGATAGCCAACGTCGTCGGTGTCCCCGCAGCTACCTGGCTCGGGCAACTTCTCGGCTGGCGCAGTGCGTTCGCCGTCGTCGGGGTGATCGGTGCACTCACCGTCACCGCCTTGATCATGTGGATGCCTCGTCTCGACGGCATGCCGACCACCAATCCGATCACCGAGCTCGGTGCACTTCGCCGCAGCCAGGTGTGGATGACGCTGTTCGTCGGCATGGTCGGCTTCGGTGGCATGTTCGCCGTGTACACCTATATCTCGTCGACGCTGACCGATGTCGCGGGACTGGCACGCACTCTGGTGCCGGTCGCGCTGATGATCTACGGCCTCGGCATGGTTGCCGGCAACTACTTCGGCGGATGGCTCGCGGACCGCTTCAAGCTGAAGGGAACGTTCTTCGGGCTGGCATCGATGGCTGTGTTCCTGGCTGCGTTCGTTCTGGCCGCACACAACCCGATCAGCGCGCTGATCCTGGTGTTCCTGATCGGCGCGTCGGGCTCGTCGGTGATCCCCGGACTGCAGACCCGGTTGATGGACGTCGCCGAGGACGCTCAGACACTGGCGGCGTCGCTCAATCACGCGGCGTTCAACCTCGCCAATGCAATCGGTGCCGCGCTCGGTGGTGCCGTCATCGCCGCCGGCTTCGGGTACACGGCACCCGCGGCTGCAGGTGCCATCCTTGCCGTCGCAGGCCTCGTCGTCCTGTCCATCGCGATGTGGATGCAGCGACGGACCGACGCCCGCGCTGCTTGATCGACTCGCCTGGATCTTTCGGTGCGCACCGCTCGGTGTGCGTCCGAGAGATCCAGGCCGAGGTCGGTCAACTCGTGGTGGTGGCTGCGCCGCCCCCGGCGAGCGTGCCGGCGAACGCCGGGACCAACTTGTCGATCACGTACGGCAAGCTCAGGACGCTGGTGAAGTAGATCGCGCCTGCTGTGACGCCATCGGTGAACACGAGCTTGTTCTCTTTCACCCGCTCGAGGTTCCGATACACCCGCTCCTGCTCGAGTGCGGTGCGATCTTCGGGCTTCTCGGTGCCCCAGAGCAGCACGTCGGCCGAATCGAGGACCGACAGGTTCTCGAGCGGAATGTATGCCTGGCCGCTGCCGTCCGCGGGTGCGAATTCATCGATGTCCGACGGCACGACGAACCCGAGATCGGTCAGAAAGTCCGTGCTCAAGCCGTTCTGGTAGGCGATGGCGTCGCCGTCGTAGATTGCGTTCTGCAGGAAGATCGCCTTGGTTCCCTCGAACTCCGGGTGCTCGGCCCTCGCGGCTGCGAACTTCTCGTCGACGCCCGCGATGAGATTCTCGACGTCGTCCTTCTTGCCGACGGCGGCGCCGATGCTGCGAGCTTGAACATCCCACGGTTCGAAGTACTCGGAGTACTCGCCGGAGTGTGCAATGGTCGGCGCGATCTCGCTGAGCCGGTCGTAGGATTCCTGATCCAGACCCGCGTTGGTCGCGATGATCAGATCGGGCTCGAGCCCGACGATCCGTTCGTACTGAAAGCCGTCGGCGATGTCGAGCACCTCCGGTTGTGCGTCGCCGAGCGCGTCCTGTGCCCACGGCCAGGTGGCGTACGGCTGCTCGCCGTACCATTCGGTTGTCAGTTTCAGAAGACGGCTGCACTCTTTGCAGGCGTTTCGAGGGTGAGTGCACGTGTCTTCTGACATTCTGATGTCAGAAGTGCGGTGCACGGTCGCGTTCGGCTCTCGGTGATAGGGGAGGCTTGTGATGGACCCCGACAAGCTCGCCATCGTGGAGACCGGTGTGCTGACAGCGTCGGGGGAGCGGTGGTCCCAGGCCGAGGCCCGTTTCGGTGTCCTGGCTCCCTTGCTGGAGATGCATCCGGTGCGTTCGGAAGCGGTCGACGCTGCAGCGCAGCGCTTGGGACTATCCAGGCGGCGGGTCTACACGTTGATCGGCAGGCTCAGGAACGGGACGGGGACAGTCACCGATCTTCTTACGAAGGTCTCGTCGGGAGGGCGTGGCCGCAGCCGAGTAGCGGCTGAGGTTGAGGAATTGATCGGCGACCATCTCACCCGATATTTTCTTCATCGCCAGAAGTTGAGTGTCGCTGCGCTGCATCGACGTATCGCGCTGGCGTGTCACCGCGCGGGTCTGCCAGTGCCGGCCAGAAACACCGTCACCGCACGAATCGCCGCCCTCCATCCGGCATCGGTGGCCAGGTCCCGCGGAGGACCCGATGCCGCCCGCCCGCGTCAGTCCGCCGGCGACGTTCCACCGACAGTTGCGGGGATTCTCGATCAGGTCCAGATCGACCACACCGTCGTCGATGTGATGATCGTCGACGAGTACGAGCGGCAACCGATCGGTCGCCCCTACCTGACGATCGCCATTGATGTCTTCAGCCGTTCCGTACTCGGGTTCGTCGTCACTCTGGAGCCGCCGTCGTCGATATCGGTCGGGTTGTGCCTGGGCCGCGTGTGCTGCGAGAAGCAGACATGGCTGGAGGCATGCGAGCTCGCTGAGCAGGTGCAGTGGCCGATGGCAGGGAAGCCGAAGCAGTTGTATCTCGACAACGCCTCCGAGTTCAAAAGCGAAGCGCTGCGCCGCGGATGCGCCCAGCACGCCATCACCCTCGAATACCGTCCTCCGGGCCGACCGCACTACGGCGGGATCGTCGAACGCATCATCGGGACGGCGATGACGGCGGTGCACGAGCTGCCTGGGACCACCTTCTCGAACCCAGCGGACCGAGGAAGCTACGACTCGGACAAGCATGCGGCGTTGACATTGCGTGAGTTGGAACGCTGGCTGGTCCTGGCCATAGCCGCGTATCACGCGAGCGTTCACGCAGGGATCGGGAACACTCCGGCCGCGGTGTGGGCCGGCGGGGTCGCCGCAGTTGGTCATGCCCCTCGTGTGGTGCTCGGCGAAACCGCGTTCCTGGTGGACTTTCTTCCCGTCATCCGGCGACGTCTGACGCGCACGGGCTTCGTCCTCGATCACGTGCACTACTTCTCGAACGCGCTCAAACCGTGGGTTGCGCGGCGAGAGGATCTGGGGCGGTTCGTGATACGACGTGACCCACGCGATTTGAGCAGAATCTGGGTCCTCGAACCAGACGGTGCCGGCTATGTCGAGGTGCCGTACCGGACGATGTCACATCCCGCGGTGACACTGTGGGAGCACAGAGCTGCTATCACCCGTCTCCGCGAACAAGGTCGGTCGAACGTCGATGAGGGCGCACTGTTTTCGATGATCGAGCAGATGCGCGAGGTCACCGACCGCTCGCAGAAAGCCACCCGCAAAGCCCGGCGCAACCGTGCCCGCCGCATGCATCTCACCGGCGCCGCGTCTGCGCCGATCCCGGCGATCTACCCGCCGGTGGAGCCTCGAGCGGACGGCGGCACCGCAACGCCGGTCTTCAGCGATATCGAGGAATGGTGAGCCGATGACCGCATCGACAGGAAGCAGCGACGAAGCCACCGAGTCGTCCGGTGAGGATTTGGGGCACCTGCGGGAGTCGGTTCGTCCGCTCGCCGCACTCGACGACGCGGACAGGATCCGGTTGATCCGGTCGGAGAGGTGGATTGGGTATCCGCAGGCCCGTACGGTCATCGACCATCTGGAGACGTTGTTGTCGTGGCCGGACCGACAGCGTATGCCGAACCTACTGTTGCTCGGTCCGACGAACAACGGCAAGTCGATGATCATCGAAAAGTTCCGGCGCACTCATCCGCCGATCAGCTTGTCCGATCGCGAGCAGATACCGGTGTTGTGCATGCAGATGCCCCCGGACCCGTCACCCGGCCGGTTCTACCTCGCACTGCTCACAGCGTTGGGAACACCGACCAGGCCCCGCAATCGGGTCCACGAACTCGAACAGCAAGCATTGATGCTGCTCCGCGTCACCGGCGTACGGATGTTGATCATCGACGAGCTCCACAATGTTCTCGCCGGCCGCGACAACGTGCGCCGCGAATTCTTGAACGTGCTGCGGTTTTTGGGCAACGAACTACGCATTCCTCTCGTCGCTGTCGGCACCCGTGATGCTTACCTCGCCATCCGGACCGATCCGCAGCTGGAGAATCGATTCCACCCCATCACTTTGCCGGTCTGGACCAACACAGCCGACACCAGATCACTGCTGGCCAGTTTCACCACGAGCTTCCCCCTCCGCAAACCCTCGCACGTGACATCACTGGAGATGACCGACTACCTTCTCACTCGCTCCGAGGGCACCATCGGTGAACTGGCAACGTTGCTCACTGCCGCAGCAGTGACCGCCGTCGACAGCGGAGAGGAAGCGATCACCTCATCGGTGCTCACGCGCACTCCGTACGTTGGCCCCACGGAGCGACGTCGCCAGTTCGAGCGCCACCTCGCATGAACGCGCGGCTCGCACCGATGCCCGATGGTGCGTACGTTCGCCCGTGGCCGCTGCACCCGCAGCCACTGCCAGGCGAGGCCCTCTCGTCCTGGTTGGCCCGGATATGCGAGCTGTATCCGCACATCAGGCCCTCTGACCTGCTTGCAGACCTCGAAATTGATTGTGCTGTCGGGGATCTCGACCGCTACACACCGGAGCCGATACTTGTCGAGCTGGCCGGTCGCGGCGCGGTCCCGGTGGAGAGGGTGCGGATGATGACGTTGGCGGGGTGGACACCGTGGCTGCTCGACAGCACCGACCCCGCCGACTGCGACTTCGACACCTACGTCCACCAGTTCTCGATCCTGCTACCGGCCGACCTCGCGAGGGAGGATCGACGACGCCGCACACCCACGAGCGAAGCATGGTTGCCGTGGGCGAGCACTCCGCGCAGTCGGGCATGCCCGGAATGTATCGACAGCCTCGAATCCACTGCTGATATGAACATGACTCTGCTGCATCAATATCCGGTGCTGAGCAGCTGCCTCGACCACCGTTGTCGACTCGAACCCTGCTCTGCGTTGCCTGGTCATGCAATTTTCTGGGATCAGGTCCGGTTCGGTTCGGACGAACGGGTCTCGCCCGTTCCGGTTCCCTCAGCGGTCACGGACCTCGATCGGCGCAGCACCGAGGCTCTGACGACGGGATGGGTGGAACTCGGCCCAGGCCGGGTACATGCCGCAGTGTGGTTCCGGCTTCTGCGCACCGTCGTCGACGAAGTGTCCACGCCACTGGTTCGCACCGGACGGTGGGCGACGAGGCTCGTTGCGATCTGGAAGGCCGCCGGTCGTTCTCGCCCGTTGCGGACCGCGTGGGTTCCGTTCGAGGACCTGCACTGGGACGAGCAGGCGACAGTCCTCGAGGCCGCAGCGATCGGCATTGCGATGGTCGAGAGCGGTGAGATCGATGCCGGCGGTGCGCACGCATCTCTGCTGCGCCCACGACCGTATGAGCCGGTCGATCCTGGGACCGCTCCGACGCGCTCGTCTTATCCCGCACCTGAGCGCGATTTATGGGCTGACGCGCACGCTGCGGCCGAGGCCGCCATCGCGGCAGCGCGCGTCGATCCCGCATCCGCCAGTTCGTTGTACAACTTCCTGCGCTGGGGGTGCCGCACCGCAGCGGAGCTGGATGAGACGGTGCAACTGTTCCTCGACCACGGGATCCCGCTGCACCATCCGCCGACATAGCTCTCGCCCGATGGAGCGGGGTCGTCCGCGATGCACGCGCGGCGATAGCCGAAGAGCCCTTTTTCGCGCCGGGGTCGTAGTCACCAACGTTATTTGTGCGGTGACCGACGAGAATTTTCCTTCCCGCACCGTCTCCGCCGAAAACCCTGCTCAGCGTGCTTTCTACCTGAGAAGGCTGTCGGGAGGGCTCGATACAGTCCTTGTCATGGCAGAACGGCAGCTCGGTGAGATCCTGGACGCGGATTCGGTCGTCCCGGTGAGTGGTGCGGCGGTATTTCCGGACCTGACGACCGACGTCGCCGCGCGGATCGAACGGTCGATGGCGTCGGCGCGGTCAGCGGGGACCCGCCGCGCCTACTCCTCGGCGTGGCGACGCTTCGAGAGCTGGTGCGCACGCGCCGGCCATCGTTCACTGCCGGCGCACCCCGCCACCGTCGCGGCGTACCTCGTCGACGCCGCCGACATGATCACCACGGACGGAACGCGCGTGTACGCGCCCGCGACGCTGGGGAAGTGGGTCGCCGCGATCGCCGATCGGCACCGCAGCGCCGGATGCGATAGCCCGTGCGGCCACGAGATGGTGCGGGCCACCCTCGCCGGGATCCGACGTGACTACGCCGCGGCGGGGGATCGACCCCGGAACCCGCGCGCACCGCTGGTGACCGCGGACATCACCGTCATCGTCGATCACGCCCGCCGCAGCGCGGACGGGTGGGCCTCGGAGGTGTTGGAGCGACGCGACTCCGCGCTGCTGTTGATGGGCTACGCCGGGGCGTTCCGGCGCAGCGAACTCGTCGCCCTCGAATGCCGCGATGTTCGGCGTGACCGCCTCGACGGCACCCATGTGCGGATCAGGCGCTCGAAGACCGACCAGGAGGGGTCGGGGGCGGTGAAGGCGTTGCCGTTCACCGACTACCACCGCACGTGCCCGGTGTGCGCGTGGCTCCGGTGGCTGCAGGTCGTTGCCGCGTTCGATGCGGGTGGACGGGTGGCTCTCATCCGATTGCTCACCCGCGCAACCGGCTTCGACGAGCACATGTGCCGAGGTCCGTTGCCCACCCCGAATGGTCGAGCGCCGCTGTTCCGGTCGATCCGCAAGAACGGCAACCTCTCGGCGACGGCGCTGTCCGGCGCGGCGGTCCACGCTGCGATCCGGCGGCGCGCCGCCGACGCCGGCTACGACGAACACGCGGTCGCCCAATTGGGTGGGCACTCGCTGCGCGCGGGATTCGTCACCCAGGCGTTCCGCAACGGGGCCGATGCCCACGCGATTATGCGCCAGACCGGTCACGCCACCCCCGGCATGGTCGAGATCTACGCCCGGGAGAACGCACCCCTGATCGGCAACGCCGTGACCAGGCTGGGCTTGTGAGCGCCGAGGGCGGAACAGCGGAAGACGCGCCCGACAGGGCGGGTCGCGACCTGTCCGGATCGCCGACGTGGGCGTTGTTCCGCGACTGGTGTGCCGCCACCGAGCATTCGGCCCTGCCCGCCGACCCGGCCACGCTCACCGAGTTCCTCGACGCCCACCCGTCCACGTCGTCCACGCAGCGCCGCCGAGTCGCCGACATCGACATCGTCCACCGACGCAGCGGGTTGGCCGAACCCGGGCACACGGTGACGACGCGGCTCGCGGTGAACGAGCGACGCCGCGACCGCACAGCGCGTGTCCGTGCGGCGGCAACGTCGATCATCGAGACCATTCCGACTCACGGGTGGCCCCACGGGATGTTCGGACGCCGAGACGCGTTGATATTGACTCTTCTCGCGTCCGGGATGACGCCCACCGAGATGACAGCCCTGCGGCGCGGCGATATTGGCGTGGAGAACTCGGACCTCGTCGTCTCCGGCGACCACCGGATTGCGGCACACCTCTTCGGCGATCGACCCGGACACGACCCGGTCGCGATCCATCGGCGGTGGGCGCAGGTCCAGTCGCTCCTCGACGCAGCTGCGACCACGCGCATGGTGGCCGCCGCCCTCGACCCGAACCGCACGCCTGACTCGTCGAGCAGCAGCAACTCGAACGACGCAGTCCCGGCGGCGCACGCGAACGACCCGCTCCTGGTGCGCATCGACCGCTGGGGCCACACCCCCTGGGCGCCGGACCCGCTGACCCGCAGGTCGGCGTCCGCGCTGACGCGAGCGCACCTGACAGGACAGTCGCCCACTCACCCCGGACGCATCACCGAACCGGGCGCTGGCCGCGACACCACGGTCGTCCACTCGGCGTGGGACGACGTTGTTCTCGACCAGGGCTACTACGTCCGGGGAACCGCGGCCCGCCGGGACGCCCACGAGCGACTCTCGGACATGGGTGCTCGACTCGACGAGGTCGAGGACCGCATCGATGATCTGCTGCGCCGGCTCGGCGACATCGACGTGGCCGCGCCGCACCCCCCCGCTAGGTGCACCCGGACGTGAGCCGGGTTCGGTGCCGCAGTGAGCCGCTGGAGTTGCCGGGCGAACAGACGTCGGTCATGACGCGGCGACGATGAGCCGGCCGAGGACACCGGATTCGAGCAGGATGATCGCACCCAGGACGATGAACACCACGGGTACGAGCCAGTGCTCGACCCGTTCGAGAGTGTCGACGACCTTTCTGCGAGTGCCCAACAGTCTGCCTGCGTAGCACCAGATTCCCACGCAGATCAGGAACACGGCGATGGTGACCGCGGTCTGTGGCGCACCGAGCGTGCGGAAGACCGGGGTGTAGACGGCGATGTTGTCGGCTCCGTTGGCGATGGTGATGGCGGCGACACCGACCATCCCTGTTGCCACCACCGGGGCCTCGTCCTCGTCGCCGCTGCGCAGGCCGCGGATCAGGCCCCAGACACCCAACGACAGGGGCAGCAACCCCAGTAACCCGACCCAGTCCTCCGGGACGATCACCAATCCCAGGGCAGCGACGACACTGATCGCGACGAGGGTGATCAGGCCGGCGTACTGGCCGGCAACGATCTGCCATGCCCGCGGCCGCCCCTGGCTGGCGGAGGCGACGAACAGCACGGTCAGCACGACGATGTCGTCGATGTTGGTGCCGGCGAACATCGCGACCGCCGCGGCGATGGTGGTGATCACTCCCGCACCGAGCGGCCACGGCGGGGCGGCTGAACGTCGTGTCCGGAGGGCTGGACCGCGGTAGAGGTGGATCGGCTGCGAGGCCGCGAGGCGGTCATCCGGATTTTTCCTGCGCGTGCGCGGTACGGGTAAGGGCCGCTTCCTCCCAGAGTATGGAGCCGATGACCAGTACGACACCACAGGTGAGGTAGGTGTCGGCGAGATTGAAGGTGGGCCACCAGCCGGTGTGGAAGTAGTCCGTGACGCGACCGTCGACGGTGCGGTCGATCACGTTGGCGGCGGCGCCGGCGACGATCGCCGACAGTCCCACAGTCCCCAACGGTGAGCCGGTGGGGACAGTGCGCCACGCGTACACACCGATGCCGACGGTGATGATGGCGGTGACCGCGATGATGACCCACGGCGGCAGTTGGTTCCCGACGCTGAAGGCGACACCACTGTTGTAGGCCAACTTCAGTTGCAGCACGCCTAGCTCGACGATGCGGCCGTCGGAGAGTGCGCGGCGGGCGACGGGGTCGCCCGCGAGTGCGACGCCGATGAGTACGACGGCGACGATCGTCAGGGTCCGCCGGGACCGTGGCGCCGAGATGCCCGGGGCTGCGTCGGCGCTCATATGCGGTCCTCGGCTGCCGTCGGGGCCGATGCGGGTGCCGGTCCGGTGGTCAGGGGGTGGGCGCGGCCTGCCCGGACTCCGTTGGCGATGACCACGATCTCGGCGAGTTCGTGCACCAGAACCACTGCTGCCAGGCCCAGAATCCCGAACAGGGCGAGCGGCATCAGAACGGTGATGATCGCCAGAGACAGCCCGACGTTCTGCAGCATGATGCGCCGAGATCGGCGTGCGTGGGCCAAGGCGTGTGGCAGATGCCGGAGGTCCTCGCCCATCAGGGCGACGTCGGCGGTTTCGATGGCCACGTCGGTTCCCATGGCTCCCATGGCGATACCGAGGTCGGCGGTGGCCAGTGCGGGGGCGTCGTTGACACCGTCGCCGACCATCGCGGTCGACCGTCGGACCTTCAGGTCGCTGATGATGGCTGCCTTGTCCTCCGGTCGCAGGTCCGCATGGACCTCCTCGATGCCGACATCGGCGGCCAACGCTCGGGCGGTGCGTTCGTTGTCCCCGGTCAGCATCGCGACGTGGTATCCGTCACGGCGGAGACCGGCGACGACCTCCGCGGCTTCGGGTCGCAGTTCGTCGCGGACCGCGATCGCGCCGAGTGTTCGGCCGTCCTGCTCGATGAGCACGGCGGTGGCTCCGGCGCGCTGCATCCGTTCCACCTCTGCCGCCAGCGGGCCGGGCTCGATCCAGCCCGGCCGTCCGAGCCGGACGTCGGAACCGCGCAGGCGGCCGGTGAGGCCGGCGCCGGTGACGGACTCGACGTCCTCGGCGGGGGTGTGGTCGTCGACGGCGGCGAGGATCGCCGCGGCCAGGGGGTGCTCGCTGCGCACCTCGAGCGCCGCGGCCACCGCGAGGACCTGTTCGCGGGTCGCGCCGTTCACGGTGGCGACGTCGATGACGACCGGCTTGTTGCGGGTCAGGGTGCCGGTCTTGTCCAGTGCGATTCCGCGGATGCGGCCGAGGGCTTCCAGTGCTGCGCCGCCCTTGACCAGGACACCGAGTTTGCTGGCAGCGCCGATCGCAGCGACGACGGTGACCGGGACGGCGATGGCCAAGGCGCACGGTGAGGCAGCGACGAGGACGACCAGTGCGCGTTCGATCCATATCCGTGGGTCGCCGAGGAGGCTGCCTACAGCGGCGATGAGGGCCGCGGCGACCATGATCGCGGGCACCAAGGGTTTGGCGATCGTATCGGCCAGTCGCTGCGCCTCGCCCTTGCGGGACTGCTCGGCCTCGACGATCCGGACGATCTTGGCCAGCGAGTTGTCCTCGGCGCGCGCGGACACCTCGACCTCGAAAACCCCGGTTCCGTTGATGGACCCGGCGTACACCTCATCGCCGGGCCCTGCCTCGACGGGCACCGATTCGCCGGTGATCGCCGAGGTATCGAGCGCGGTGTTGCCACTGCGGATCGTGCCGTCGGTGGCGATGCGCTCGCCGGGCTTGACGATCATGATCTCGCCGACCGTCAACTCGGTCGGCGACACCACCTGTTCTCGACCATCTCGTCGGACGGTGGCGGTGTCGGGAACCAACGACAGCAGCGCCCGCAGACCTCGCCGGGTGCGGGCGACCGCGTACTCCTCGAGGCCTTCGCTGATGGCGAACAGGAACGCGAGCATCGCAGCCTCGCCGACCTCACCGAGGATCACGGCGCCGACCGCCGCGATGGTCATGAGGGTGCCGACGCCGATCTTGCCGCGGGCGAGCCGCTTCAGGGTCGACGGTACGAAGGTGTAGCCGGCGACGATCAACGCGACCGATTCGAGTACCAGAGTGAGACCATCGGGACCGCCGGTCCAGCCAATGGTCAGTCCGGCCGCCAGCAGAGCGCCAGCGACAGCCGCGGCTCGGATCTCGGTGATCTGCCACAACCTGTCGGGTTCCTGCTCGTCGTCGCCGCCCGGGCGGGGCTCGTCGTGGCCGCAGCCGCACGCGTCGCTCATCCGGTCACCGCCGCTCCGGCGGAGTCCGTGCCGTAGTTGGGGCACAGTGTCACCGCGTTCCCGGTGGCGGTGAGGAGGGTTTCTGCCGAGGCGAGCAGATCCAACAGTTCCGGTCGGGCGAGTGAATAGAAGACCTGCCGCCCTTCGGGGCGACCGATCACCAACCCGCAGTCGCGCAGGCACGCCATGTGCGCCGACACCGTCGACTGGGCCAGCCCCAGCTCGCTCACCAGGTCTGCTACACGCGATTCCCCATCGGCGAGTCGGCGCACGATAGCCAACCTAGTGGCATCGGAAAGGCTGTGGAACAACGCCACTGCGGCATCGACCGTAGACCCGGTGCGGCCGACCGGACACGCCCCTCTATTGATCGTCATGCACCGATGATAGCACCGTATGGCAGTATGATCGCTCGTGGACGATTCGAGCGGCAGGGGCGGGACGAAGTGACACGCCCTGCGGCGAACGATCCGATGCCCACAACTACTATGGGTCGTAGTATTTCGACTTCAGGCTCACGCCTACGCTTCACGCATCGTCCGGAGGAATGGGTGGGGCCGGTCCGTCAAGGTCTCGATTGTTCTGATCGCCGCTCTCGCGGTAGCTCTCGCGTCGTTCGTTTTCTGGATCTCGAACAACTCCGGGCATCGGCGGCGGACGAGGAAGACGCTGGGGACCCGCAACGAATCGAGAAGGTAGCTGCATGAGCCGAGCATTGAAGATTTCCTTGTCCCTGGTGGTCGTGTTCGCCGCCGCGTTGGCTCTGTTTCTGGTGGTGGACAGATCGGGGTCACCGGACGCCGCGGCCGCTGAGCAGGCTGCCATCGACCCGGCTTCGATCGCGGTGCGCGAGAACAGTCATCGATTGAACTCGGTGCCCGACGGCCGGGTCACGTTCGTGGAGTTCCTCGACTTCGAATGCGAGGCCTGCCGGTCGGCCTACCCGGCGATCGAACAACTGCGGGAAGAGTACGGCGACCGGGTGAGCTTCGTGGCCCGCTACTTTCCCATCACCTCGCACTTCAATGCCGAACGCGCGGCGCGAGCAGTCGAAGCTGCAGCCCAGCAAGGCGGCTTCGAGGCGATGTATCAGCGGATGTACGAGACGCAGGCGCAGTGGGGTGAGCAGCAGGTTCCCCAGGACGAGCTGTTTCGCAGTTTCGCAGTCGAGCAGGGACTGGACATGAGCGCCTTCGATGCCGCCTACACCGACCCTGCGACACTCGACCGCATCGAAGCCGACGTCGCGGACGGGATAGCGCTCGGCGTGCAAGGCACCCCGACCTTCTTCCTCAACGGCACCAAAATCGAGCCCACCACCTACGGAGACCTCGCCGATGCCCTCGACGCTGCACTCGGCTGACCCCACGGCTGCCACCGGACCCCGTCAGGGCGGGCCTTTCGATCGGAGCCTGCCCTGGGTTCTGCTGGTGGGAGGGCTGATCGGACTGACCGCCGCATTCGTACTCACGGCGGAAAAGTTTGCTCTTGCCCTCGATCCTGCCTACGCCCCGACATGCAGCATCAACCCGGTACTCAACTGCGGATCGGTGATGAACACCGATCAGGCGTCGGTGTTCGGATTCCCCAATTCCCTCCTCGGGATCGCAGGCTTCGCCGTCGTGGCAGCAGTAGGTGCCGGCCTTGTCTCCGGTGCTGTGTTCGCGCAGTGGTTCTGGGGTGCACTGCAGGTCGGTGTCACTGCCGCCGCAGTTTTCGTACACTGGCTGATCGGACAGAGCCTCTACGAGATCGGCGCCCTGTGCCCGTACTGCATGGCAGTGTGGGCAGTCACCGTCCCGATATTCTGGTACGTCACCTTGCGGAACCTTCACCGCGCCGGGTCCACACCCGCTCTCCGGCAGTGGTCCGACGCTGTGCTCGGCAATCACTCCATCCCGCTGACCGTGTGGTTTCTCGCCCTGATCACCCTGATCGCACAACGCTTCTGGCCGTACTGGTCCACGCTGCTATGACCCGCCACGAACCGTCGGCCCCTCTGCCGCGCTCTGAAAAGAGAAGGTCGGGCCGATGACGCGCGGCTGGTCGATTGTCATGCTCATAGTTGTTGTCGCATCGATCGTCGCACTGTGGCCCCGGTCCAGCGCCGACGATCGAGCATCCGTCACGAACACCATCGTGCCGGTCGGACCCACACCGTCCAGCCCGCCCCACCCCGGCACCGCCACCGCCACCGCGGACCCAGCAATGTCGCCGTGCCCGGTTCCGGTGCCCGGACGCCGCGGACCACTTGCCGGGGTGACGGCGAGCTGCATCGGCGACGACGCCGAAGTCGACCTCGCCGACGCTCTGGGCGGTGAGATGACTCTGATCAATCTCTGGGCCTCCTGGTGCGCCCCGTGCCGCACAGAAATGCCTGTACTCGACAGCTACGCCGCCGAACCCGACGCGATCCGGGTCGTCGGAATCGACGTCGAGGACCGACCCGAGGATGCGGCCGCGCTGCTCACGGAACTAGGCATTCGGTACCCCAACTACATCGACGACGGCGACGTCCAGAACGCGCTGTCGGCTCCACCGGTTCTGCCCCTGAGCTTCCTCCTCACACCGGGCGGGGACATCGTGCGTCTGACCGACCCCACGGTGTTCGAGACAACGGATCAGATCCGCACTGCAGTAAAGGATTTCACCTCATGAGACGTCGCCGAGATACGTGGGTACGTACACGCCACCAGGTCTCGATGCCTGCCGCGGCACTAGCATCGATCCTTGCCATCGTAGTGGTGAGCTCCGGATGCTCCGTCGGTGCCGACGCCGCCTCGACCGGCGGTAGCTTCGACTTCGTAGCACCCGGTGGCCAAACCGACATTTTTTACGATCCGCCCGAAACACGGGGAATCATCGGCGAACTCGCAGGTCCCGACCTGATGGAGGAGGGCAGAAACACCGCTCTGTCGGACTACGACGGTGAGGTAGTGGTGATCAATCTCTGGGGTCAATGGTGTGGCCCCTGCCGCGGCGAAGCCGACGACCTCGAAGAGGTCTACGAATCCACCCGCCAGCGCGGTGTGCAGTTCCTCGGCATCAATGTTCGAGATCCGCAGAAGGACAAGGCGCAGGACTTCGTCGTCGACAACAACGTCTCCTACCCCTCGATCTACGACCCCTCGATGCGGACGCTGATCGCACTCGGCGGGAATTACCCGACCAGCGTGATTCCCTCGACGCTGGTACTCGATCGCCAGCATCGAGTGGCGGCGGTCTTCATGCGCGCCCTGCTCACCGAAGACCTCCTTCCCGTCGTCGAACGGATAGCGGCCGAATGACCCTTCTCGCCCAAGACATCGGGTCGACATTTCAGAACGCCGCATCGAGCGGCCCTTTGGTGCTGGCGATCGGTGCATGCATGCTCGCCGGACTGGTCTCGTTCGCTTCCCCATGCGTCGTGCCGCTGGTTCCGGGTTACCTGTCCTACCTGGCGGGCATCGCCGGTGCCGATGCCCGATCGCTCGAAACCCCGAACAGCACAGCGCCCTCGGCGCCGCTGGCACGCCGGTGGCGTGTGGCCGGCGCCGCGTCGTTGTTCGTCGCCGGATTCACGATCGTCTTCGTCCTCGCCACAGCCTCGATCTTCGGAGTCATCGGCACACTGCGCATCAACGAGCAAGTACTCCAACGCATCGGCGGCGTCATCACCATCATCATGGGTGCGGCCTTCATCGGGTTGATTCCCACCCTTCAACGCGACACCCGATTCGCACCCCAACAGATCTCCTCGCTCGCGGGCGCACCGCTACTCGGTGGTGTGTTCGCTCTCGGTTGGACACCATGTTTGGGTCCGACTCTGGCAGGAGTGATCTCCGTTGCGGCAGGCACCGAAGGTGCAACCGCAGCGCGCGGGGTCACTCTCATCGTCGCCTACTGTCTGGGACTGGGCCTGCCGTTCGTCGTCCTTGCGTTCGGCTCGAGTTCGGCGATGCGCAGCGTCGGGTGGCTTCGGAGGAACTCCCAGAAGATCAAGACAGCGGGCGGCATCATCATGATCGCCGTCGGCGTCGCGCTCCTGACAGGCGCATGGGGGCTGTTCATCGCCTGGATACGCAACGAATTCGTCACTGCCGTCGTGTTGCCTATCTGAGGTAAGTGTGGAGTGTCGCCAACCCCCGTTTGCGAAGTTCGGGTGCCCGAACTATTTTCAGGGTCGCATTGATCTATCTGACCGTGATCTGACTGTCGGTGCCGCAGGCCTGCCGGCCCGAAACGCGTCCGATGGTCGTCGGGTGCCCGAGAGTACGGTCCCGCCCTGCACGACAACTTCACCCTCGCACGGGTAGAACGAGACGTGTCAATGGCCAAGATGAAGTCCCCGCTGGTGGCCAAGTAAAAGTCCCCACCCCGTGTTGATGTTTCCGGTTGGTCAGGGGCGGTCCTTTCGGTGTTGT
>NZ_NPFZ01000042.1:0-28048 GCF_002259425.1 Rhodococcus sp. 14-2470-1a | reverse complement strand
ATATACTTCGCTTGCCTTCACCGAAGCGTTGATCGAATCGGGGCTGGCCGGATCGATCGGAAGCGTCGGCGATGCGCTCGATAATGCGTTGATGGAATCAACGATCGGCCTGTACAAAACCGAGCTGATCGACCGCCAGAAGTCGTGGACTGGTCGGGCCGAGATCGAACGGGAAACCGCGTCGTGGGTGCATTGGTTCAACACCAGCCGCTTGCACTCCTCGATCGGCTACATTTCGCCCGTCACCTATGAAAACGAGTACCGTCAGCAATGCTCGATCGCCACTTCCGACCGCGAAGTGGCTTGAACCAGGTCTCCATCAGATCCAGGACAGTTCAGGTTGCGCCCCGTAGACCAGGCTCATAGCAGAGCGGTAACCCTCACTCAGGGCTGTCTGACACAGGGAGTCGGCGTCGAGGAGTGGACTGGTGCAATAACCTGTGTGTGGTCGTGGCGTAAAGCTGAATCCGGCGCTGTCACTGTGTTCGTCGATATCGTTGCAGAGCTCGCCGACACCGCTTGGTCCGAGTGCGTTCAGTGCAGCGAGGACATCGTCGGATTGGAGCAATTGATAGATGTCGTAGAGGTGGCGCCCAGCCCTGCGGAGGGTTTCATCGGCCCCTTCGTCAGGTGATCGGGATGCGCCGTCGTGGAGGAGCGCGAGTTTCTCGAGCAACGTTCGTTCGGGAGCTAGCACCGCCACCGAGACAGGTGCGAATTCGTCCCAGGCGGCAGGATTTTCGCCGAGAACATCGATCGCATGCTCGGCAACCATTGACCGCAGTGCATGTTGTTGCGTGGGATAAGTACCTCCCCTGCAGCCCATCTCCAGGAGTACGCCTTCACTGATTGCTGACGATCCTTGGTACCGAAATCGTGGGTAGAGATAGCGGACGTTACGTTTCACACCGGTTGTCGCCGCACCTGCAACAACACGTGTCGAATCTAGAGTCAAGTGCTCCGCCACGTTATCGCGGATGCTCTTGAGTACCTTGTCACGCGCATTCGTGCTGGAATCTACATCGGGAAATGACACCAGAAGGTCGACATCCTCGGAGAATCGCTCGATCAACTCATATGCGCGACTTAGGCTCGTTCCGCCCTTGAATATCGTCCTGACCGGATACCGACTGCCGTCCTTGGCGAGTACGTCGATCGGTGTGGTCGCGGCGCGCAGTACCTCGATGACCCAAAAATCCTTCTCGATGAACGTTTGGTCGATGTTGCGCGCGCGAGCCGTTGCGCCAATGAGCGCTTGCAGATCACTGCGACTCTTACGCAGCAGCGGCATCAGGCGGACACGACTAGGTGTTGGGCGTGTCGATCGCCGGTGAGCCGGGCAAAGTTCTCGCGGGCTGCCGGTGACCTTTCGCTGCGGACCGCTTCGGCTAGGACGGTTGGACGGATCTGGTGTGCTCGCACTGCCTCGTCGAACGCTGACGCCAGAGCGCTCCAGCCGCCGTCGACGGTGGACTCCCATTCACCACGCAGTAGTTCCAGCAATGCTATTTCGGTATAGCGCAGTGTGCGCCGTCGCATGTTATTGCGCTTGCAGATCTTCACACCGGGGACGGACGTTGGAACCGGACCGGCGACCGTGAGTGTCGGCTGCGTCGGAACCTGCGTGGTCAACCCCAATGTTCGCGCCGCGGTGTATCCGGTCGGTCCGACACCGACGTTGCCCAGCACTTCCACCGCGATTTGTTCCGACGACGGGTAGGTCATCCCGTATCGCGTCTTGGCGCCCTTGAAGTACAAGCCCTTGCGGATTGCTACGAGGTCACCGTGCTTGTGCGCGCGCGATACCGCCGAACTTGCGGCAGCCCTGCTTCCCGGTAGTTCTTCGACACGCACGAACCTACCGACACGTACTTCGTCCAAGGCCTTTCCTGGGCTGGTTGCTCTCCTCCGCATGACATGAAACTGTACTGAAATCCTGTCATGAAGTCCACTCCCGCACAGGTGCAATCATCCCCACGCGTCGCCGTACCCGTAGGTTCGTAGCGCGGCGCAGCGCGGCAAGGGCAGCAAGGGCGAACGCGACCGCATCCCGTGAAGGTAGGGAAAACACGGCGCGTAGGTCGTCGTTGTGGTGGCCGTGACGGATCCATCAGCGTTTCGCAATCGAACACGAGCAGCGACGACCCGGAAGAGCAATTCGGGATCGATGAGCAGGGGTCATCAAGGAGCACACAGAGTTCGGGCAGGAGGGTTGCCAGTTCATTGGTCACGCTGTGAACTTGGAAACCCTCCGCCTACTACGCCCGCAGCGACACCTTCAGGAATCAGCCATTAGCTGGTGGCCGATACCCCATCGGTCTCGGTCACAGTGCTCTTGGCCGGGAGTGGGGAGAGCCGGGCGGACCGGTCGAGCAGATACAGGGCGGCCACAGATACCGCCCCGACACCTGTCAATATCACCCAGATCAGCGCACCCAGATGCGCGTCGCTGAGAATCCCGAAGACGGCACCGGTGCCCAGGTTGCCGAGCAGGATGCCGACCCCGACGATGGTGTTGTAGAAGCCGTAATGGGTGGCCACGAGCCTGCCACCCGACAGGGTCACCACCGTGTCCATCTCGAACGGAAACACCGCGGCGGTGCCGACCGCCAGCAGTGCAGCGGTGAGTATCAGGGCACCGGCGGCGGCCCACCCGCCCAGCGCGGCCGGGCTCGGCAGCATGATCAGCGGGAGGAACGCCAGCGCCATGATCGCCATGCCGACCACCAGACTTCGCCCCGAACCCCACCTGCGGGACAACCAGGACGTGATCCGGAACTGCCCGGCGATCGCCACCAACCCGGAGACCACGAACAACGAGGTCACCAAGGCGGTGTCGGACCGGCCGTCACCGACCACCACCGCCGCCTGCAGCGGCAGCGCCAGATAGATCTGGAACGAGAGAACATAGGACCCAATCATCGCCAACGCGAACAACACAAAAGGCCGATTGGTCACCACCACCCGCCAGTCCTCAAGTACCGATGTCTTGGCCACGGTCGTCTCGGCCCGTTGCGCGGGGAGCGTCCAGATCTGCACGATCGTCAGCACAGCGAAGACCGCGGCCGCTGCCAGTGAGGTGACCCGGAAATCGAGGGAGGTCAGAGCGAGACCGATCAACGGGCCCAGCAGAATCCCAGCCTGATAGAACACGTTGAACACCGCGAACGCCTCGACCCGTCGTGGCCCCGCGTCGGCGGCCAGGTACGCCCGTACGGCCGGGTTGAACAGCGCACCGGCGAACCCTGTGGCGGCCGAGGCGAGCAGGATCGCCGGCAGCGATTCCACGGCAGCAAGCAGTACGAAACCGGCGACCCGCAGCAGGCAGCCGGCGACAATCAGGGGTTTGTATCCGAGGCGGTCAGCGAGGGTGCCGCCGAGCAGGAACATCCCCTGCTGGGAGAAATTCCGCATACCCAGAACCAGCCCGACCGCCCAGGCTGCCAGGCCCAGAGGCCCGGCCAGATACCCGGCTAGATACGGCATCAGCATGTAGAAACCGACGTTGATGGAGAACTGGTTGACCATCAACACCTGGCTGGGCCGGTCGAAGCTACGGAACTGGGTCAGAAGGTTTTTCATGAAACGCTCTCGGTGGGATCGACTACGGTGGCGCACCGGGTCCAGGCCGTCACGATCTGGTCGGTGGTGTGGCCGATGGTCGTTGGCTCGGTCGGCGGGTTTACGTCGAGCAGGTCATGCTCAGTGCAGTACTCGTCGTTATAAATGGTGTCGAAGTAGCGCTGCGGTCCGTCGGGGAAGACGGCCGCAACCCTGGTCTCCGGCGGGCTAGTGCGGGCGATCCAGCCCGCTGCGAGGGCGACGGCACCGACGCTCCAGCCGCCGCTGGCGTGGTGGGTGGCGGCCAGGGTGCGGCACGACCAGACGGCTTCGTGGGGGGCCACCCAGTGCACCTCGTCGAAGGCGGGATAGTCGATGTTGTCGGGGTAGATGCTCGAGCCCAGTCCGCGCATGAGCCGGGTGCTGGCGGGTTGTCCGAAGATAGTCGATCCGATGGTGTCGACGCCGACCAGTTTCAGGTTGGGGCAGAACTGTCGGAGCACCCGGGCTACGCCGGCGGAGTGCCCGCCGGTGCCCACCGAGCAGACCAGTGTGTCGACGCGGCCGAGCTGAGCGATGAGTTCGTGAGCAAGCGACTCGTACGCCTCGACATTGTCCGGGTTGGTGTATTGATCCGGGCACCACGACCCCGCATGTGCATCGAGGAGTTCACGGACCTTCTCACGCCGGGCCTGCTGCCAGCCGCCGGTGGGGTGCGGTGTGGTGACCAATTCGACGCGGGCGCCGTACGCGGCGAGCATCCGGTGCACGATCGGTTCCAGACCGGGGTCGGTGACGAGGGTGACGGGGTGGTGATGGGTGATCCCAGCCAAGGCCAAACCCAGGCCGAGGGTTCCGCTCGTGGATTCGATGATCATCGCACCGGGAGCGAGGTCGCCGCGGGCCTTCGCTTTCTCGACCATGTGCAGCGCTGGGCGGTCTTTCATCCCGCCGGGATTGCTGCCTTCGAGTTTCGCCCAGAAACCGCGGCCAGAGTCAGCGAACGGTTCACCGATCCACAGAACGGGCGTGTTGCCGACCATAGTGCTCGGTTCCGGGCAGTTCTTGGCGGTCGCCAACATGTGGCCGGCGGAGGACGGTGGCACGAGTGTGGAGCGAACAGCACTGTTCATGATGAGTAATCCCTGTATGTGACCTGCGAGGGACGCAGTAAGTGAGTGATGGGCAGCACGAGCTGGGCCATGAGGAGAGAAGTCCTCAGATTGCCCGCGGGCTGCTGATCAGCACCTGTTGATACAGAGTTCGTTCAAGACGGTCCGGCCGTGCCGGACCGGAATGGATAGATCCGGCGGGGCTCGCGGAATGCGCGGCGCAGACATCGCCACCAACACCACAGCCAGGCCCATTGCGGCGACCGCGGCGACGGTTAACGGGCGGGGCGGATTGTCGGATCGGGGCATCGCGATGACGGTGTTCGTCTCGTGCGCCACATGGGTCGATCCGTCGTCGATGTGCGCGTGGTTCGGTGAGAGTTCCGCGGCGACCTGCGACGAGGACGAAATGATGTGTACGCCGTCGCCGTGATGGTCCTGTTCCCAGGCGACGCCGCATTGAGCGATGGTGTGAGCCAACAAATAAAGGACAGCGGCGACTGCGATAACCGTCCGCAGACGCGGCGGGCGTATCGCAAGTGCTGTCACAACGTCTCGACGGTAGCAGCCAGAAACGGGGGTTGGTCCAAATCCGCCAGGGCGCCCGAGACGTGCCGCCGCCGAATCGGGCGGTCACACGGCCGCCAGCAGGCACCACATGTTTCTGGTCACGTCGAACACGGCCAGGGCGACCGGGGCGGTGATCACCACGGCCACCATGGCCGCCAAGAGCAGACGTACCCGCATTTGTCGGCGTGCTGAGGCAGAGGTAGAAGCCAGTCTCCATCCCGGGGTCCAGCAGGCATCTTGTGCGAGCTAAGCCCGGACTCGGAGCTGAGCCCGGACTCGTTCGATCGGGAGGAACTGCAGATCTGCGCGGAGATGGGGATGCCAGCCTGCGCTTTCTGGACGCCTGCATCGCATCCGGCCGCAGAGTCAATGACTTGTCGCCGCAAGTGTCAGCCACAACTCTGAGACAAGGGTGGTCCGTGCAGCGGTCGATGCCCGGCCAAAGGGCACAGCGAAAGGTGCGCGGTCGATACCCGGGGCCTGGCCGGGATATGCATCGACGTCGCAGAGGACACGGTGGCGGTTGGAGAGCCGGTCTGGGCTCACCTCAGTTACTACTATCGTGCATAGTAGTAACTGAGGTGGCCAGGTGGCGCTATGCCGTACATGAGAAAAGAGCTATGCAGGCATGCTCGATATCGACTCCAGCGCAACAACAGTGAACCGTCATCAACGAACCCGGCGCCGTGCGTTCACCGCGATAGCAGTCAGGTCATCGTCTGCAGTATCTGCTGGTTTGCTGTTGTTCGCGAGCTTCCCACCTCGGTCGCTATGGTTCCTCGCGCCGCTGGGTATCGGGGTACTTGTTCTCGTCATCCGCGGCCGCTCCATCCGGGCGGCATTCTTCTACGGATACCTGTCGGGACTGGCTTTCTTTCTGCCCCTTCTACCCTGGGTGGGCGTCTACGTCGGCGCTCCGCCGTGGCTGGCGCTCGCGGCGATCCAAGCGATAGCAGTGGCACTGTTCTGCGCTGCAGCGGCCGCAGTGTCCGGGTTGCGCCTCGAAGCGCTGTGGATCGCAGCGATCTGGACCGCCACCGAAGGTCTGCGCGCACGGATTCCGTTCGGCGGATTTCCTTGGGGGAAATTAGCTTTCGCCCAAGCAGACGGTCCTCTGCTCTCGCTTGCCGCGTTCGTCGGTGCGCCCGGTGTATCTTTCGCAGTCGCATTGATCGGCGCGGCACTGGCAAGCGCGGTCTGCCAGGTACGCCCGCCGACGCCACGATTCGCAGTCGGGTCGGCGGCCACTGTAGTGATCGTGCCGGCTCTGGCTTTCGCGCTCACTCCTGCTGACGACGCAGGCGCAGCGCGTGCGACGGTCGCCGTTGTTCAAGGCAACGTTCCGCGGTTGGGTCTGGACTTCAACTCACAACGTCGAGCAGTTCTCGACAATCACATCGAGCGAACAATGCAACTCGGGGAAGACATCACCGCCGGCAGTGTGCCCGTCCCCGACCTGGTGATCTGGCCCGAGAATGCATCCGATATCGATCCGCTGCGCAATGCCGACGCTACTGCCGGGATCGACGCTGCAGCGCGGTCGGTCGGGGTGCCGATTCTGGTTGGTGCGGTCCTTGGCAACGATGACGGCACCTCGACGAATACCTCGATCGTGTGGGATCCGGTTCTTGGACCGGGGGAGCGGCACGACAAACGCAAGCTCGTCCCTTTCGGGGAGTATCTCCCGATGCGATCTGTGATGACGGCGTTGTCCTCGTACGCCTCGCAGGCCGGTAACTTCGTTCCCGGCTCGGGCGACGGTGTCGTCGACCTCGCCGGAATCCCGACGGCCGTCGCTACGTGTTACGAGGTCGCGTTCGACGACCTGGTCACCGAGTCCGTGCGTGCGGGGGCGCAGCTGATCACGGTCCCCACCAACAATGCGACGTTCGGGCGCACCGATATGACCTACCAGCAGTTGGCGATGTCGCGGCTGCGGGCGGTCGAACATAACAGGACGGTCCTAGTTGCTGCGACCAGCGGGGTCAGCGCCGTCATCGACCCACAGGGGAAGGTCGGAGATCGTTCAGGCCTGTTCACTGCGGAGACGTTAGTGGCTGATGTTGCCCTGGAAACGAGATCGACGTGGGCGACAAGGCTGGGAGCGCTTCCGGAGTACGCCGCGGTCGTTCTTGCTGTCGTGGGGTGTGCTCTCGCGTGGAGAAGGCGTTCGTCGGCCGGTTGGCTGCGAACGCCGACGCCGCAGTATGCCGCGCTCTGACGTGCACAAAAGGTACCGAGCCACTCGAACTACTAACCGCGATAGTAATTAGGTCACTTTTCGTGTATCGTTTCGTTATCGTGTCGTTATCGTTTCGACACATCAGCGAGATGCGCATACAACTAGTTGCGCTTTGCTCCAATCGATTACCGAGGATTCTGTTGTGGCACAACACCGTACGACCCGTAATACCGACCGAAGCCAACAGTTATTGGACTGTGACGCGCAGCGAGCGGCGGGGACGCCGGGAGGGCGGCACCGTGCTCGAACGCGCGTCACCGAGCGGCGCGGCAGCGTCGCCGTCACCATGGCGGTGGCAGCGGGCGCTCTGATCACGGCGGGCGCCCAATATGCAAGCCCCGCCCAGGCGCAGGCAGCCCCCAGACACGAGGCGCCGGCACAGGACCCGGTGGCCACGTATCTGCCTCAAATACTCGCCATACCGGAGATCTCTAACTTCAACAATGCGATCGAGCAACTGGCCAAAGGGCAACGGCTAGCAGAGGAGAGCGCTGCGCGTGATGCAGCGGCGCTGCGACCACTCTTCGTTCGTCCGGTCGCAGGCACCCTGACCTCGGATTTCGGTCCACGCTGGGGGACTACGCACACTGGACTCGACATCGCCAACACCATCGGAACTCCCGTTTACGCGGCAGCAGACGGCACCGTGCTCGACTCCGGCCCGGCGGAAGGTTTCGGCCTCTGGGTGCGCATTCAGCACGACGATGGAACAACAACAGTATACGGGCACATTGACCAAACCCTGGTGACCGTGGGGCAACGAGTGCAAGCCGGTGAGCAGATCGCCACTGTCGGTAACCGTGGCCAGTCGACCGGTCCTCACTTGCATTTCGAGGTTGCGGACGCAGCGGGGAACAAAGTGGATCCCAAGGGGTGGCTCGCCTCTCGGGGTGTCGCGTTGTCCGACGCGGCGGTTCAGTCGTAGGAACCGTCTCCATCTCTCGGACCGGGTGCGACACGAAAAACGCGCCATGAACTACTATGATGGATAGTAGTTAACGAAGCTCGCCGGGCCGGGTCCCGGAGCGCTGTCCATGGCGCCGGGCCACAGAGAGATGAGTCCGCATGACCGACCTCGCCGTCAAAACGTTTGCCGTGCGGCCATTTCCGCCGCGGACGGGACCGAAAGGTTCGTTTCTTCACAAAGCTGTGACGACAACCGATCCCAAGGTGTTGGGGATCATGTATCTCGTCACGTCCTTCGGTTTCTTTCTCGTCGGCGGGTTGATGGCGTTGTTGATGCGCGCCGAATTGGCTGTGCCGGGGATGCAGTTTCTTTCGAACGAGCAGTACAATCAGCTGTTCACGATGCACGGTACGATCATGTTGCTGTTGTATGCGACGCCGATCGTGTTCGGGTTCGCCAATTTCATTCTGCCGCTGCAGATCGGCGCCCCGGACGTGGCGTTTCCACGGTTGAACGCTTTCTCGTACTGGCTGTATCTGTTCGGTGCGTTGATCACCACCGCAGGATTTATCACCCCGGGCGGCGCCGCTGACTTCGGCTGGACCGCCTACACCCCGCTCACCTCGGCCCTGCACTCACCGGGGGTGGGTGCAGATCTGTGGATCATGGGCTTGACCGTCGCCGGGTTGGGCACCATCTTGGGCGCGGTGAACATGGTCACCACCGTGGTCTGCCTCCGCGCACCGGGAATGACGATGTTCCGGATGCCGATCTTCACGTGGAACATTCTGGTCACCTCCATTCTGATTCTGCTCGCGTTTCCGTTGCTGACGGCGGCCTTGATGGGCCTGGCCGCGGACCGGAACCTGGGAACACACATATTTGATCCCGCGACGGGCGGAGTCTTGCTGTGGCAGAACCTGTTCTGGTTCTTCGGTCACCCCGAGGTGTACATCATCGCGCTGCCGTTCTTCGGGATAGTCTCGGAGATATTCCCCGTCTTTTCCCGCAAACCGATCTTCGGGTACACCGGCCTGATCTATGCCACCCTCGGTATCGCGGCGCTCTCCGTTGCGGTGTGGGCGCACCATATGTACGCCACCGGTGCTGTTTTGCTGCCGTTCTTCTCGTTCATGACCTTTTTGATCGCAGTACCGACCGGGGTGAAGATCTTCAACTGGATCGGCACGATGTGGCGCGGTCAGGTGACGCTGGAATCGCCGATGCTGTTCTCGATCGGCTTCCTGATCACTTTCCTCTTCGGCGGGCTATCGGGTGTGTTGTTGGCCTCGCCCCCGATCGATTTTCAAGTCACCGACTCGTACTTCGTCGTGGCGCACTTCCACTACGTGGTGTTCGGGACGGTGGTATTCGCGACATATGCCGGGATCTACTTCTGGTTCCCGAAGATGACCGGCCGAATGATGGACGAAACCCTCGGGAAGTGGCACTTCTGGTTGACGTTCATCGGTTTCCACGCCACATTCTTGGTGCAGCACTGGCTCGGGAACGAGGGTATGCCGCGCCGGTATGCCGACTATCTACCGTCGGACGGGTTCACCACGCTCAACATCATTTCCACGGTGGGTGCGTTCGTGTTGGGGGCATCAACGTTGCCGTTCGTGTGGAATGTGTTCAAGTCCTACCGGTATGGCGAGGTGGTCACCGTCGATGACCCATGGGGGTACGGCAATTCGTTGGAGTGGGCTACTTCATGTCCGCCGCCGCGGCACAATTTCACGGAGTTGCCGAGAATCCGGTCGGAGCGGCCGGCATTCGAACTGCATTACCCGCACATGGTGGAGCGGATGCGCGCCGAAGCGCACGTCGGATCCGGACACGAGGGAGGCCAGGTCAGCGCAGCCCTTGAGGAAGTCCGGGCGGAACCGCTGCACGACAACGAAGAAGGTGCGCCACCCACAGCCACGCCGTGACAGGCGAGCCTGACCCGGGGAGATGGCGCCCTGCCGGATCGAGGCCCCTGGAATGCGGGCGATCCTACTGCGCGCCCGCGGAACATGTTATGGCACCGGGGGTCCAGGTCCGACGTTGAACGAAACCGCTGAGACGTATCCGAAGCCATTGCAACAGTCGGGAATTCGTTCACATCGGCGTAGCCGTGCGGTCGACGCTCGGCTACGAGTCGCGATCCGAACCGGCGATGGTGGCTCCGCGTTCCGCCAGCCACGGTCTGGGGTCGACCTTGTCGCCGGCGGGTGTGTCGACCTCAAAGTGCAGATGTGGACCGGTGGAGATACCCCGGTTTCCTACCGTCGCAATTTCTTCGCCAGCCGCGACACGTTGACCTACGGTCACGAGGTTGTCGTTGTTGTGTCCGTAGGTCGTTACGGTGCCGTCATCGTGGCGTATGCGCACCCAGAGTCCGAATCCCTGGGCCGGTCCTGCGCTGATCACTTCGCCGTCCGCGACCGCGACGATCGGTGTACCGGTGGAGTTGGCGATGTCGATACCTTGATGGCCGCGGTCGTCACCGAATGTCGAGGTCAACGTTCCTGTTGTCGGCGCACGATACTTTCCGGTGCTCGACCCTGTTGTGTCGGTGGGGAATTGCGGGGCGGCCGACGAATGATCGCCCGCCTCGGGTGTCGTAGTTTCAGATGATGTGTCGGGTGCCGACGTTTCAGGCACAGTGGCGTCGGGTTCGATCGCGGGCAGTTCGGGCGTCGATGGGTCGGCGGCCGATTCGGTGCCCTGGGTGTTCGGGTGTTCGGTCGAGGGCTCGGCGTTCGACCTGCCGGGTGGGACCGCCGCGTGTCCGCGCGATGAGGTGTGCGGGGTGGCCGGATCGTGTGGAGTCTCGGCTGCCGCGAGTGTGGATGCGAGTGTGGCGACGTCCATCGACGACACCAGTCGGGGGAGAACTGTGGGGTCGATGTCGTTGATCGGCGCGAGACATGGGATGAATCGCGAAAGGGCTCCCGTTTGTCCGTCAGTTGTATCGGTGGCTCCGATCGTGCCCACGAGGCAGGAGACGATGCGGCTCTGTGGGCCGGCCAGGTCATCGAGGGCACCGTTGGCGCGAATATCGCGTAGTGCACCGACGACTAGACCGAGGATCTCTTGTTGGACGTGCGGGTCCGATTGGGCCTGTGCGACGGTGGCAGGCGACGGCGCAGCCGGATCGGCGTCCGGTGCTGCAGACACCGTGGGCGCCAGCGCGAGGAGGCCTCCCACGAACGCGGTGCCGACGAGGACGCGAGTACCCCACCGAGTTCGGTGTGCCATGCACGATAACGAGGGCAGAGGTTTCATTTTCGGTGGTCCTCCTGGACGGCAACTGCATACCTGGCAGTAATTCGTGTCGCCTTCGAGTCAAGGCGACACGCCGCATCACTATTACACTTTTTCCACGCAAGCACCACCAGTCACAGTGAATTACATCGGTAACATTCATACCTTGTGACCCATTTCGGTCATCGGGTCAGTTCCTCGGGAGCCGGAGTCGAAGCACGTAATATTATCTGCGCCAGAAGGACTCGACGCTGCTGGACGGCTTCGTCGGGCACCTCAACGGCGACGGGGAATTCGGCGATCGGCCGGAAAGCTGTGCGCGGGCGCTGAGAGGTTCAAGAGCGAAGGGGTCCGCGAAAGCGTTGACGGGCTGCATAATCCACGTTGCTACTATCGGCGATAGTAGCTTGTGTAGTATGACGACAGACGGACTGCTTCGACACGAACGAGACGGAGGTGCAGGGTGCAGCGGGTGACGACACGCCGGTTCCTACTGGCGATCATCGTCATCGTGACAGTTGTTGGAGCGCTGGCATTATGGCCTCAAGATCCCTCAACCCAGTCGGTAGGGCCCGCAGGATCGACACCTCACGTCGAGGTCGAGGATCCCCCGTCGACGATGCTCGCTACCCGTGCTGCCCTCGATCCGTGCCCGACCTCACCGATTCCGTCCCCCGCAACTGGCGAGCTCGTCGGTACGTCCGCGAGATGCCTAGGAACTTCGGACATATCCGATCTGGGGACCTCCCTGGCCGGGCAACCCACATTGCTCAATGTCTGGGCGTCGTGGTGCGGTCCGTGTAGACAAGAGATTCCGGTTCTGGCCCAGTATGCCGCGGAACCGGATGCCGTTCGCGTCGTCGGTCTCAACGTGCAAGACAATGCTGACGCGGCATTGAGCCTGCTCACCGAGCTGGGGGTGCACTATCCCTCGTTCGACCAGGCTGACGCGGCGTTGCAAATACTTACCGCGCCCCCTGTCCTGCCCTTGAGTTTTTTGGTCCAGAGCGATGGAACGATCGAGCGCATCACCTCGACTCCGGTGTTCTACAACCCAAGTCAGGTACGGGACGCGGTGACAGCGCTTATGCGCTGATATCGCAACAGCAACAGCAACAGCAACAGCAACAGCAACAGCAACGCGGCGAGGATCGAACGCCCACCGGCGGACGGACTTCCACAGAATTGGGAGATGTGTATGACCGGGCAGCGGACAGGTGCGTCCTCGCTCACGCGCCGCAGCTTTCTCGCGCTGAGCGCGGGCGGAACGAGCGCCGTCGTGTTGGCGGCATGCGGCAATGGCTCGTCCGCAGCGACAGTCGTCGGACCGGACTCCGATGCGGTTGGAAAGGCCGAGGATGCGCGCCGCTCGGCCGCCGGCAGACAAGTCGACATCTCCATGAACGCTCAGTCCAGCACGATCGACCTCGGCGGAGTGCAGGTACAGACGTGGACCTTCGGCGACAGGCTCCCCGGTGCCGAGATTCGCCTGAGCCGAGGTGATGTATTGCGCGCACAGCTCGACAACCGTCTGGCGCAGGAGACGACGATCCATTGGCACGGAATTGCCTTGCGCAATGACATGGACGGAGTACCGGGCCTGACTCAGCCGGCTGTGGCTTCCGGTGACTCGTTCGGCTACGACTTCACCGTGCCCGACGCGGGCACGTACTTTTTCCACCCTCATGTCGGTACCCAACTCGACCGAGGACTGTATGCACCGTTGATCGTCGAGGACCCCGCCGACGGCTCGGACTACGACCTCGAAGCCGTCCTGGTCCTCGACGACTGGCTCGACGGGATAGCCGGCGACCCCGATCAAGAACTCGAACGACTACGCAGCGAGGGTATGTCGATGGGTGGCATGTCGATGAGCGCGCCCACCGCCCAGGCGCCTTTGGGCGACGACACCGGCGACGTGAGCTATCCGTATTACCTGATCAACGGCAAGATCGGGGCCGACCCCATCGTGCTCGGCGGACGGCCAGGCCAGCGACTGCGCCTGCGCATCATCAACGCAGCTGCCGACACGGCCTTCCGTTTCGCAGTAGGGGGTCATCCCCTCACTGTTACTCACAGCGACGGATTTCCTGTTCAGCCCGAACAGGCACAATGCTTGTTGATCGGGATGGGAGAGCGTTACGACGCAATCATCACCTTGCAGGACGGGGCGTTTCCGATTGTCGCCGCCGCCGAAGGTAAGGACGGGAGCGGGTTTGCTGTGTTGCGTACCGGGCCAGGCGCCGCGCCGCAATCGTCAATCCGGCCTGCCGAACTCTCTGCAGCCCCGGTGATGGCTGATCAACTGATGTCGCTCGATACGGTCCGCCTGCCCGCACGTGATCCGGATCGCACGTACGACATCGCTCTCGGGATGGAGATGAGCGGGTACACCTGGACGCTCAACGGTGAGACGTACGAGCAGCACACTCCCCTCGACGTTCGCGAAGGCGAAAGAGTGCGACTTCGTTTCGTCAATGCCACCATGATGTTTCATCCCATGCATCTGCACGGGCACACCTTCGAGGTTGTCAATGGCGCCGGATCGGGTCCACGGAAGGACACATCGCTGGTCTTGCCGAACCAAACTGTCGAAGTCGACTTCGACACCGACAATCCCGGACAGTGGCTTCTGCACTGCCACAACCTCTATCACGGGGAAGCGGGAATGATGACGTCGGTCTCCTACCTGGCGTGAGCTCACGGCCGCATTCGCATTCGAGGCATGCACGGTCTCGGACCAGGTTGCTTGCTACCGAAGGATCGCGCAGCTGGCTCGTTCGACGGGATAGAGTGAACACGCGTCTAGGAGGGCACACATGCAGGGTTTAGGAGAGCTCGAAGCTCTGGTGATGGACGTGGTGTGGAATACCAGCGCCGCAGTCCGGGTTCGCGATGTAATCGACCATCTTGAGGACGGTCGGGAACCGGCATACACCACGATCCAGACGGTGCTCGACAATTTGCACCGTAAAGGCTGGGTACACCGACAACGCAACGGACGGGCATATTGGTACGAGGCCACCCGAAGCCGAGAAGAAGCTGCCTCCGACGCCTTGCGGATACTTCTCGAATCGACCGGCGACCCCACGAGCGTGCTGCTGCACTTCGCCCGCGGCGCCTCCGATGACGAATCGAAGGTGCTCACTCGCGGTCTGAAAGAGCGTAAGAGGTGACTGCCGTTCTGCTGTGGGCCCTCGGCGGGCTGGTGGTCGCGGCTGCCGCGCCATTGCTGGTGAGGTCGATGATCGCGAGAGGCATCGATGCGCACGTCACCCTCCTCACGTGGTCCGCTCTCGTTGCGGGCACCTTGGTCAGCATCGCGGTACCGGTTGTGCTCAGTGCGATCCCCAGTCACGGGGGCGTGACGACCCTGGTCGACATCGCGCACCAATGCTGGCTCGCCATTCACGGCGACATGCCCGCCCGTATCGAAGCAATTGTCGGGATTGTCGGGATTGCGGTGCTGGGCTGCGGCGCAGTCCGCTGGATCATCCACCTGAGGCGCGCAGTGCGTGAGCGTCGACAATTGTACGAGCGGCACATCGATCTGCTGCGCATCATCGGCGGAGGCGACGCATTTTCCGGTTCGACTCGGCCAGCGTCGACACTATGGCTCCCATTGGATAGTCCGCTCGCGTACAGCGTCGCGGGACGACCGGCGATGGTCGTGGCCAGTGAGGGGCTACGTGCACAGTTGGAGCCTGCGGAGGTCGCGGCGGTCCTCGCACACGAACATGCGCACATCGATGGCCGGCATCATCTGCTCGTAGGCATTGCCGAGTCGGTGGCCTATGCGTTTCCGTGGCTGCCGATCATGCGGGAATCGCCTTCACTCGTACGAGCTCTCGTCGAACTCGACGCGGACGCTCGTGCGGCACGCTCACACGGACGAGACCCTGTGCGGCGCGCCCTGACTTCGCTGCACCCGCACCCGGTTCCTCTGCCCGCGCTCGGGATGGTCTCGGACACCACCGCGGTGCGGCTCGATCGTCTCGCCGTGGATCAAGTGATCCCGCATGCGCCCTTCCGGTGGGCGCGGTCGTTCGCCGCGTGCACCGCGGTTGCCCTGCCTGCGTTACCAGTACTGGCTTTGCTGGGGGCTATGACGTTGGCATCCTGCGCAGTGGGATGAGACGAACTGCGGCACTGGCGATCATGTTCGTTAGCCCGCCGTACTCGCCCTCGGCTATCCGGTGCGGGAAGCGATCATCATGAAACCGATGAGCGCGAGGACCATCGCCATCGGATAGCCGACCGCGAGATCCTGCCATCCGGCGCTCGGAAGAAACCGAAGCTGCCCGAGATGAGCGCAGAAGTGGACTGCACAATCGGTCACCCAGGTTGGGTGTTCGGAGGCTGCGATGGATGCGGACAAGTTCGACGTCGAGGCTGGTGTCCTGACCGCGTCGGCCGAGCAGTGGGAGCAGGCACGGTCACGGTTCGCAGTGCTCAGCGAGTTGATGAATCGATCCTCGATGGGTACCGCAGTGGTCGAGGATGCAGCACAACAGTTGGGGGTCTCGCCCCGGCGGGTGTACGTGCTGTTGTCCAGGCTCCGGAATGAGGGAGGGTCGGTCACCGATCTGTTGATCTCCGCTCCTGCAGGTGGACGCGGGAGCTCCCGCGTGCCGGCCGAGGTGGAAGAAGTGATCGCCGAGCACATCGACCGTGAGTAATTCTGGCTCGCCAGAAACTCAGTGTCGCTGCACTGCATCGTCGTATCGCGCTGCCTGTCACCGCGCTGGACTCCCGATCCCAGCCCGCAACACAGTCGATGCTCGGATCACAGCGATGCACCCGGGCCGCGTCACACGCTCACGTGACGGACCGGACGCCGCCCGATCGCGGCAATCCGCTGGCAATGTCCCGCCGCCGGTGATGGCCGTTCTCCAGCAAGTCCAGATCGATCACGCCGTGGTCGATCTGATGATCGTCGACGAATACGACCGTGTGCCGATCGGACGTCCTTATCTCAGGATTGCCATCGATGTCTTCAGCCGCTGCGTGCCAGGATTCGTCGTCACACTCGATCCGCCGTCCGCAGTGTCGGTCGGGTTGTGTCTGGGCCGAGTGTGCTCGGACAAAAGCGTATGGATCGACGCTCTGGGCCTCGGCGCGGATGTGCGGTTGCCGATGGCCGGAAAGCCGCACCGCTTGTACGTCGACAACGCCTCCGAGTTCAAAAGTGAAGCGCTACGGCGCGGTTGCGAGCAACACGGCATCGACCTCGGCTACCGCCCACCCGGCCGGCGGCGTTGCTCATCGGGGCGGGAACTACAGCGGTTTCGATGGTTTCGGTCAACGTGCTCTGGCGGCGTTCCCTGATCCCCTTCCTGCGTCGCGGTGCTGTGGACCGGGCTCGGTGCGGCGGCGTTGGCGATGGCGGTCCTACGTCCGGCTCGCGCGCGCGTGAAGGCGTTGTCGATGGTCGCGGTTGCCTGCGTGGTGATCAGCGGCGCTGCGCAGGTAAACCAAAAGTTCGGGGCGTATCCCACCCTGAGGACTGCACTCGGACTGAATCTGGCCTCACAAGTCGATTTTTCATCGGTACCGGGACCGACACCGGCACTGACCATTGCGCAACCCGGGACACCGCTGAGCCAGAGCTGGTCACCGCCGCAAACCATGCCGAACACGGGCATCGTCTCCACCGTGACCATCCCGGGGTTGGTGTCGGGCTTCGCGGCGCGAAAGGCGTGGATCTACCTGCCGCCGGCGTATCTGAGCATCCCGCGCGTGCAGCTTCCGGTGTTGGTCCTGGTCCCCGGACAACCGGGGACACCCCGAGACTGGTTCGACGGCGGCAGATTGGATGCCGTACTCGATTCCTACGCCGGCGGGCACGCCGGTCTCGCACCGATCGTTGTGGTGGCCGACCCGCTCGGCAGTCAGCTCGCTCAGACGCTCTGCGTAGATTCGGTGGCCGGTAACGCGTTCACCTATCTGTCGGTGGATGTACCTTCCTGGATCCGTTCCACGTTGCAGGTCGACCCTGACCCCCGCCGATGGGCGGTGGGAGGCATGTCGGCCGGAGGAACGTGCGCACTGCAACTCGCGGTCAATGCCCCGGCTGTGTATCCGACGTTCCTAGACATTTCCGGACAGGACGAACCGACAGTGGGTACGCGCCGGCAGACGGTGACTCAGTTCTTCGGCGGCGACCCGCAGCCTTCGCTGCCGTCAATCCCATCGATGTACTCGGGCGCATACGATTCCCAATACCGCGGGAACCGTCGTCGCGGGCAGCACGGATCGGGTGTACGGCCCGCAGGCGCAGCGAATACTTGCCGCGACCACCGCTGCTGGATCTGTGCAGCCGTGAACGTGTGCGGTGTCGGTTCACTCGTGGGGGTTATCGAGCCCCAGCTTCACGGCGTGCTCGTAGTCGTCGTCGACAAGCACGACGGTGCGGTCCGCGCGGTCGAGTACGGAGGCGGCAATCGAGGATCGGTAACCGGATGCACAGTGCACCCACACTTCGCCGGCGGGAACGTCCGCGAGTCGGTGAAGCAGTTCGTGGAGGGGGATGTTGACAGCGCCCGGGATATGGCCGTCCTCGTACTCGGAGTGTTGGCGGGTGTCGAGCACGGTTACCTCACGGTCACCGGCGGCGGCGGCGAGTCCAGCGAAGTCGGACACTTCATAGGACCGCAATTCCCCGTCACCGACGAGCGAGTGAATCTCTCCGACAGCGGAACCGGAGGGGCTGTCGATGCCGATGCGCGCCAACTCTCGGGTGGCTTGTGCAATCTGGTCTGAGTTGTCGCCGAGCAATGTCAGCGGCGCACCCCACTGGTAGAGCCATCCGAGGTAGGTGACGAAGGTGGTGGAAAGTTCGAAGCCGAGGGTCCCCTCGAGGTGTCCGGCGGCGAAGGCGGTGCGTGCTCGTAGGTCGATCACCCACTCTCCGGTGTCGATGCGCCGTCGTAGTTCACCTGGATCGACAGGTTCGGGCGTGGACAGGTCGATCGGGGCCGGCCCTTCGGTGTTGATGACGCCCATGTGGGCGTAGTACGAGGGATACGCGGACAACCCCGCGATCAACTCCTCGACATAGGACTGTTCGTCCTGGGTGAGTGCGGGATTGCTCTGCTGCTGCTCTCCGATGGTGGAGGAATCGCCACTGGTCGGTGTCGCGGAGCAGAAGCTACCGAAACCGTGGGTGGGGTAGACCTCGGCGCCGGGGGGGAGTTCGGCGACGATGCGGCGTACCGAGTGGAATTGCGCGTGGGTCAGTTCGTCGGTGTGCTCGGAGCCGAGCAGGTCGGTACGGCCGGTGGAACCGTAGAGCATCGAGCCGCCGGTGAAGACCGCGATCGGCTCACCCCCTGCGCGCAATACGTAGCTGACGTGGTGATGAGTGTGGCCTGGGGTGTGCATGACTTCAAACGTCATTGCGCCCGCATCGATGACGTCGCCGTCGACGACGCCTCTTCGCTCGTAGTTCACGGGATCACCGTCCGGTACGACGTACTGCGCGCCGGTGGTGCGGGCGAGTTCGAGTCCGCCGGTGACGTAGTCGTTGTGGATGTGGGTTTCGAGCACGTGTGTGATCGCGGCGTTCTTCTCCGCGGCCAGTAATTGGACGCGGTCGATGTCGCGTTGCGGATCGATCACCACCGCGGCTCCGTCGTGGCTGATCAGGTAGCTGCGGTCTCCGAGGCTGGAGGTTTCGATGATGGCGATGTCCGGGGCGGTCGTGCTCATACGCGTGCTCCTCTGGTGTCGTCGGTTTGCTACCTTTCTGGCTCCAGAAAGGGGGCTCAGGCCAGTGCGAGGAAGAGTTTTTCCAGTTCTGCTTCGGTCATGGGCGCCTTGTTGTCGGTGGTCTCGCCGGTCATGCATTCACGCAGGCCGGTGGCGACGATCTTGAATCCGGCTTTGTCGAGGGCCCGGGACACAGCGGCGAGTTGGGTGACGACGTCTTTGCAGTCGCGTCCGTTTTCGATCATGCCGATCACTCCGGCCAGTTGGCCGTGTGCTCGCCGCAAGCGGTTGAGTACCAGTGCGATGCTGTCTTCGTCGCCGATCATGTCGGTCTCCTCGAATTGAGTGTGCGGTGATAGTGATGTCAGATTACCCCTGGGGGCATATTGGTGGTTGGTGACGTGAGGTGTTACGAGAGGACGAGGGTGTCGAGGAGCACGTAGCCGGCGACGGCGAACACCAGGTAGGCGAACCACTGCCGAAGTCTGTCGGTGTCGACGCGGGTGCTGAAGCGTCCGGCCGCCAGTGACCCTGCGATCGCGGCCCCGGCGAACGAAGAGGTGAGAGCCCAGTTGCCGCCGAGCCCGTCGGCTTGAGCGATCAGTCCGGCGGCGGAGTTGGCGACGATGACCACCAGCGATGTTCCGACTGCGACGCTCATTTCGATACCCAACAGCAGCACCAATGCGGGAATGATGAGGAATCCTCCGCCGACGCCGAACAGTCCGGTGAGGACACCGACGCCGAATCCGGTCGGTATGGACCGGGGTGCGCATCGTCGCCAGTTGATCCCGGAATTGCCGGTTCTGCAGGCGGTTCCGACGTCGTCGTTGCTTCGTAGCATGCGCGCTCCGGCGATGATCATGACCAGTGCGAAACCGATCATCACGGCGGTGTCGGGCAGGTGTCTGCCCAGGGCGGTACCGATCAGGGTGCCGATGATTCCGGTGGCCGCGAAGATGCCGGCCAGCCGCCATTCGATGAGCCGCGCGCGCACCTTCGGGATGGCCCCGGTCGCGGAGGCGACGCCGATCACCAACAGTGACGTCGGGATCGCCTCCGACAGTGGGAGTCCGAGAGCGTAGACGAGCACCGGGACGGCGAGGATCGACCCACCACCGCCGAGGAGGCCGAGCAGAATCCCGACGGCAACGCCGAGAATCAACGCCAGGGTCAGAGCCATCAGCTGCGCGGTGCGCCCTGGCCGCCGAGTGCGTCGATGGCGGCCTGCAGTTTCGTGGTGGCTTCGGCTGCGACGTCGGAGAGTCCCGGTTCGCCGGTTGCCTCCACCATGATGTCCGGGTTCATCGCTTCCACGATCACCGATCCTGGTGTGCTGGTGTCGGCGCGGACGACGACGTTGCAGGGCAGCAACAGCCCGATCTGGCGCATGACCCCGACGGCGCGGTGCGCGAGAGTGGGATTGCAGGCACCGAGGATCAGATACTGCTCCATGTCCTCGCCGAGTTTGGCTTTGAGCGTGGCCTGCATGTCGATCTCGGTCAGCACGCCGAACCCTTGCTCGGACAGGGCAGCTTTGGTGTCGGTCACCGCTGTGTCGAAGTCGGTGTCGGTCAATGTGGTGGAGAGTGCAATGTTCACGTCAGGTTCTCTCTTTCGATTGTCGAAGTGCGGTTGATGGGTGTCTACCCGTTTCGAGGGTCGCGAAGACTCGGTACGCCGACTCTGGTGAGGAGTGCGCTGGCCGGGCACCAGCCGGCTGCGGCGTAGAGAGCAAGGTTCGCGGCGGCGACAGCACTGAGTAGCCGCCACTGCGGTGCGTGGAGTTCCCCGAGCGCTAGGCCGGTGGCGGTCACCGCGGCGGCGAGGGCGGGCACGATACGTTCGATCGGCGACCCGGCGAATCTGCTGGGACAGGTCGTCTTCGTCTCGATCATGATGTCTCCGTTCGATGCGAAAATAGTCAGTGCGAGAAACTGATCGACGGCAAGACCTTCCGTAGCCACGCCGGTGACCACCATGCGGCGTGTCCGGTCAGCCGGAGCAGGACCGGCAGCAGAATCAACCTGATCAGGAAGGCGTCGAGTAGGACGGCGACGCCGAGGATGATGCCCATCTCCTTCGGTGGGAGTGGATCGGAGAGTGCGAAGGTAAAGAACACGGCGACCATGACCGCGGCTGCGGCGAAGATGACGCGCCCCGAATGTGCGAGACCGTCGACCTGAGCGGTCTTCGGGTCCCCGGTTTTCTCGTAGTGTTCTTTCGCGGTGGCGAGGAGAAACACGGTGTAGTCCATGGCGATGGCGAAGATCATGGCAAAGAAGAACACAGGCCCCCAGCCGTCGAGGAATCCCTGTGGGGTGAAACCCAGCAACGATGCACCGTGCCCGTCCTGGAAGATCGGTTTCGCGACGCCGAACGCGGCGGCGGTGGAGAGCAGGCTGACGGCGGTGCCGAGGATCGCGATCAACGGCGCTTGCAGGGCCACGAGAAGCAGAACGAAGCCGAGGACGAGGATGATGCCGATCACCAGCGGAAGGTAGTCGTTCAGGGCTTGCTGCAAATCCAGGTTTTCCGCAGGTGCTCCGCCGACCAGCGCGGTCTCGGGTAGCTGTGCGCGCAGGTCGCCGAGGATCGTGCCCATAGACTCATCGGACGGATCCACAGCGGGAAGCGCCTGCAGCAGAGCGTAGTTCGAACCATCGGCAGCTGGTTGCGGAGGGGTGACCATAGTAATCCCGTCTACGCTGCCCGCGACTGTGGCGGTCGCGGCGGCGTCGGAGGTGGGTACGACGATCTGCAGTGCCCCTGGCGCGCCGTCACCGAAATGGGCTTGGACCAGCTCGTAGCCCTGCCGCACGGGTGCATCCTCGGGGACGACTGCGATCGAGGGCATCGCGACCTTCAGTCCCAGGACGGGGAGGGCCAGGGCGATGAGGATTCCGACGGAGACGAGCGCGAACGGCCAGGGGTGCTTGTGGAGCAGTTCACCCCAGGCGGCGAATTTGGGGGAGCGGTGCTGCTGGCGTTTGGCGTAGGGCAGGGATGCGGCGTTGACCTTGGGGCCGAGCGCTCCCAACGTGGCCGGGAGCAACGTCATGGTGGCGATCAGGACGAAGGTGACAGCCAGCATGATGCCCACCGCCATCGTGCGCACTGCGGGGGCTGGGACGAGCAGGACAGCGGAGAGGCTGACCAGCACTGTGAGCCCGGAGAGCAGGACGGCTTTGCCTGCGGTGTCCATGGTTTCGGCGACCGCGGCACGTGGGTCGGCGTTGCGCAATGCGTCCCGGAAGCGGGAGACGATGAACAGGGCGTAGTCGATGCCGAGGGCGAGAGCGAACATCATCGCGAAGTTCATCGCCCACACCGAGATCGGTGTGACCTGATTGAGCAGGACGAGGCCGCCTGCAGAGGCGACGAGCCCAGCGACGGTGAGCAACAGCGGCAGGCCGGCAGCGACGAGTGAGCCGAATGCGAGCACCATGATTGCCAAGGTGAGTGGCCAAGAGAACAATTCGGCTTGAATCATCGCGTCGTGGTTGGCTTTGTTGAAATCGGACCACAGAGCCGACGAGCCGGTGGGATAGACCTCGATGCCATCGCCGGACAATGCGGTCAGCTCGGCTTTGACGTCGTCGACGGCTTTGACCATGTCGTCGGTGCTCGCGTCGGCACCGGCGATGAGGATCCCTGTGTGCCCGTCCGGGCTGATGGTCATGCCTGGTGCCGGTTGAACGATGTCGCCGAATCGGGCGTCGCCGTCGAACACAGCAGTAACCTCGGTGAGTGTCTGCTGCATGGAGGGATCGTCGATCGATGCGGTGTCGGAGTGAACGACGACCTGCACTGCGGCCGAGGAATTGCCGCCGAAGTGTTGCTGCGCGAGTTCGCGGACCTGGACCGATTCCGAACCGTTGGCTTGCCATCCCGCACCGGCGAGTGAGGTGAACACCGACGGCGCTGCCGAGCCGAGGGCAACAAGGGCGATCAGCCATACCCCGAACACCCATCGGCGGCGGGTGACCATCACCCCGCCCAGCCGTCCGAGGATGCCGGGCGCAGCGACGTGGTGGTCCGGGTCGCGGCCGGTAGTCGGAACGGTCTGGGGCAGAAACATGACTTCTCCTTATACGGGTGGGGGTATTTGGGTGAGCCGACTCCGGCCGAAGCGTGGCGGAAGGCGAAATCTAGCGGCGGAACAGCGAACGAAAGACGTTGTTCCTCGCGGGCGCGGCAGTATCAGGCGAGCAGGAACACTGCTGAGACCGAGGGACTTTGCTCATGACGTCGTCCACGTGTCGACCGCAACAGGTCCAGGTGGTCTTACTGCAGCGCGAACAGATCACGGGATGGCACACGGTCAGTCCTCTCTGGGCGGCATGTACTCCACTGTCGCATATACCGAGGGGGGTATGCAAGTACCCCCCGGGGTATGTTGAGCTGGCCGGAAAGCTACTTGGATTCGATGTCGTGCCGCCGAGTCGCATCGCGGACGCGGAAAAATGGTCGCAACATTCACTTCTTCTGAACGAGTGCAGCCGTCTTCTGAAACTGACACTCCTGATGCACCCGAACAAGACGATCTCGGCATCCGATTTCATCGGACACTTCTCTGGTGATCAACCTCTGGGGTCAGCGCTGCGGAAGGTGATTGATCATTCTTCGATGGTTCGTCCGGTGTTTCGCCACGCGAGCATGCCGCCTTGTAGTTCGACGACATCGGTGTAGCCGAGAGCGGCCAGTTCTTTCGCCGCGGTGGCGCTCATTGTCCCGGTACGGCAGTAGATCGCCAGCGGTGTGGTCCGGTCGGGCGGCAACGCCGCGGCCTGTTGTTGGATCTGGTCGAAGGGAAGACTTGAGTCGGTTCCAGGGAGCTGGCCCTCGTTGGGGGTATGGACGTTGATCGTGACTCGGCCGGGATCGGCGATCGCGGCGGCGAAGTCAGCGGGATTGAGCAGTTCCTCCTGCGTAGCGACGGGCATTGACGCAGTGGGCTCAGAGACCTCGCCGCCGGTACATCCAGCGAGTGCAAGGACGAGGACAGCCAGTATCGATGCCGGACTCCTCTGGTGCGTCGACCGGGCCACCGAATGCGGTGCTATCGCATCGAGGTGATCATCGAAAGGCGCACGCATCAGGGCACGTTCAGTGATCACGAGAGCACCTGCGACCCTGTAACTACGCCGGCGAGGATCGCGCAGCAGATGAGAGTGACAGCGAGTCGGCCTCGACGAGTGTGCGCGTCCACCCGGAACAAAAACAGGCCTTGCCGGATCAATGTGTATGCGGCAATACTTCCCAGGAAGACCAGCCCTCCGACGGGAAGGTCGACCTGAAGTACCACTGCGAGAGCAACTCCCGCGATCAACAGGGCTGCAGCGGCCTCGTAGAGCTGAACGGGAATCCTCTTCGTCGCCAGGGTGCGATCGGACGAAAACAGACCCCACCGAGATCGAGTCGGACGCCCCGAACAGCAGCCCGCCAAGAAGCATCCGGGACGACCGATCGCCATGCCGAGAAACAATCCCGGGGTGGTTGCATCTAGGACTGCACTGACGTCCATACCCCCGAGTGCTCCGCCGATGATCAAGGTGCCCAGCGCAACGAGAAGAAAGCCTTGAATACACGCTCCAGCGCGGATGAATGCGCGAGCAGGTTGACGGTGCAGGATCAAATACCAAATTTTGGCGCCTATATATCCCAGAACACAACTCAAGGCGGAAATTGATACAGCGGCAGCGACATTGGTGTTCGTACGCGCGAGGAGGAGTCCCTGAAGAATCAGTGCTACCACCGCGCCCGCTGCAACCAACGCCGGCCAACTCCACACCCGCAAAGCGGGACCGTGAGTGAGTAGCGCCGTGCGGGCGGTGAGCACAGCGCTCTGTTGCCGTTCGGTACCTTCTGCGCCATCGTCGATGCGATGCGCAGTCACCTGCCACTCTCCGCTGGCGATGCCCTGAATACGGGTGGTGGCGGCGAATCGGCCCCCGGCTGGTGGGAGCGATTTCACGACCAGTGTTCGTTCGAAATGGTCCTTTTCGGTCGGCTGGTGGTCCTCGGTCGCCACCCGCACTCCGGTAAAGCGGATCGACACGTCCTCGCAGGGCTCGGCATCGGCAGCGACACCCCAGTATGTCGCCGCGAGCCCCAGGGGCTCGACCTGCGAAAACGCGTCGGCGCAACTGTTCGCCGGGGGCCGGTCAGGGGTGTATTGCCGCGTTGCAGGCGCAATCGCCTCGGCGGTGTGGACACGTGGGCGCTCCGGCGGTGCTGCAGTGTCGATCGTCGGTTCTGCGGTCTGGGCCGAAGGCCGCGGTGGGGCAGTGGAGGCCGGCGCGAAAGACCGGGCGACAGTGGGATGGAGTGTACCGCTCCGGGGCGAGTAGCCCCTGCTCCGAAGATAGTCGGCAGCGGCGACGCTGACCGCAGAATGTGCGGCCCCCGCGGAGAGGGGATGCCCTGACTGGGGCTCGGTGCGCATGTCGCCGGGGCGAGGAACTGGTAGGCCGCCCCCGGATCGTCCCGCCGTGGTTCGTCGCTTTGGCGCTTTCGATCGTGACTTGTTGGATTTGTTTCCCACAGGTGGCCTCCATCATCGCCGGTCCGGGCGACGGCGTCTCGGCAGCAGTTAACTACTATCCTCGATAGTAGCTGAACTACTAAGCGTTATAGTAGATAGCGCGGAATGGCCACACTCCGCAGGTCAGCAGGTGGCCAGGTAAGAGTGAGGAGCAACAATGATGAATATGGGCGCCATGGGTGGTGGATGGACGATGATGGCGGGAATGGCCGCGTTCTGGCTGGTCGTGATCGCTCTGTTGGTCTGGGGTGCGGTTCGGTTGATCTCCGCTCGCCCGCAATCGGGGGAGGACGCGCAGGAAATCCTCGATCGTAGATTCGCTGCCGGCGAAATCGATCGAGATTCCTATCGCGCAGCGGTCGCAGAGTTGGCAACCGCTGAGCTGCGCAAGCGTGCCGTCACTCGGGAATAAGCAGCTGCGGTGTGGCTGGGTGGGCATTTTCATCGCAGGTGACCGAGGTTGCGGTCTGGATATGTCGGTTCGCGCCAGCGGGCCGGTAGGGCAGTGTTCGCCCGGCCCGGTGACCAGAAACCGTCGGCGCGATCGAAAGGCGCACCGAAGCAATCAGATAGAGGGTAGAACCGAACGTGAGCGATACACCCATCTACGACTTACTCAGCGCTACGTTGGCGTCGCCGCAGCCCCATGATGAACGAGAAAGTATTGCTCCACCGTCCGATCTACGGCGATTCCGATCGACCGAACGAGCAGCACCGCGATCTTTGAGCGTCGGCACACGGGCCCGCCACGCGCGCCGTGACACTGTGTAATCGCCCACTCCGCCTCCGGCTGCTGGCCCATCGCTGCGAGATTCAGTTGCGCCGTCGGATTCGCACGCCCCGGAGCGAGTCGATATCGACACCGACTGCCTGCCCGTGAGCATGACAGGGACCGCGCGGGGCGCACCTACTAGCTAGCCGACTGGTGCTCACACGTTGACAACACCTTGACGGTCCTTCCCAATGGGATCAGGAAGGGGTATGGTTCGACCTGACCGTTATATACCCCTACGGGGTATATATGTTTGCAACGTCGAAAGCGCACGCATGATCATCACGCACTGCCCAGTCACGCCGGTATTGATGTACGGCCACTGTGAGGCGTCGGTCCGCGACGAAGTCAGCGCCGTGGTCGGAGTGGACACCGTCGCGTTATCGGCGGCGGCAGAGGCATTCACGGTCACCAGTACAGCCGAGCTCGTCCAGGCGCAGATCATCGTCGCCCGCGACGCCGGATGCACAGCCGAACCGGAAACCCGCGAGTTCATGGGATGCATAGATCGAACTCGATGGATGAGAGGACCTGCACGATGAACGATCACACGCACTCCGACGTCGACTCCGCGCGGACGGATCCGCCGAATAGGCTGCAGCACAGCGGGCATGAAGAAGGACCCGAAATGCACACGGAAGTGGCCGAGAAGGCGACTCCGCAGTCGGGCCACGACACCGGCGGGCACAACGCAGCCCACTCCGAGCATGGAGAGCACGGCGGCCACGGTGGTCATGCTGGGCACGGCGATCACGTCGGCATGTTCCGTCGGCTTTTCTGGATCATGCTGGTCCTCGCTGTCCCGGTGATCTTCGCCTCCGGAATGTTCGCGATGCTCCTCGGATACTCACTGCCCGACGCGCCGTGGATCGCCTGGATCTCCCCAGTGCTGGGCACCGTGATGTACGCCTGGGGAGGTTCCCCGTTCCTCACCGGGGCAGTGAGTGAGATACGTTCACGTGCACCAGGAATGATGCTGCTCATCGCTTTGGCGATCACGGTCGCATTCGTCGCGTCGATGGGAGCGAGCCTCGGTGTGCTCGATCATCAGCTCGACTTCTGGTGGGAACTGGCCCTGCTGATCGTGATCATGCTGCTCGGGCATTGGATCGAAATGCGGTCCCTCGCGCAGACCACATCCGCTCTGGACTCGTTGGCGGCGCTGTTACCGGACACCGCCGAACGCGTCGAAGGCGACGATGTGGTGCCGGTGTCCCCGGCCGAGCTGCAGCTCGGTGATGTCGTCGTCGTCCGCCCCGGCGGCCGAGTACCGGCGGACGGCACCATCGTCTCCGGATCGGCGAGCATGGACGAATCGATGATCACCGGCGAATCACGCACCGTCCGCCGCAGCGACGGCGACCACGTCGTCGCC
>NZ_NPFZ01000035.1:0-28219 GCF_002259425.1 Rhodococcus sp. 14-2470-1a | reverse complement strand
GGGGGGTGGGGGGCAGGTGGGAGGGGTGGGCGGGTGTCACGGGTGCGAGGGGCACCGGTGATCACCGGCTATCCTTGAAGCGTTATGCCTTCTGCCCGCAGTTCGGCTGCTGCCCCCCGCGCGAGTGCACCCGTGTACCTCGATCATGCTGCGACGACGCCCATGTCCCGCGCCTCCATCGAAGCGATGACGGCAGTGTTCGCCACCGTCGGGAATGCGTCCTCGCTGCACGGATCCGGCAGGGCCGCCCGCCGGAGGGTCGAGGAGTCGAGGGAGTCGATCGCCGAACACCTCGGAGCGCGCCCGTCCGAGGTGATCTTCACCTCAGGGGGAACGGAGAGCGACAACCTTGCGGTGAAGGGGATCTTCGCGGCTCGCCGTGATGCGGATCCGTCGAAGACCAGTATCATCGCCAGCGCGGTCGAGCATCATGCGGTCCTCGACGCAGTCGAGTGGCTCGCTGACCACGAGGGCGCAGAGGTCACCTGGCTCGAGGTCGATTCTCGGGGCCGAGTCCACCCGGACACCCTCCGTGCGGAGCTGGCCGTCGGGGCGGATCGGACTGCGTTGGTGACCATCATGTGGGCGAACAACGAAGTCGGCACGATCATGCCGATTGCCGAGCTGTCCGCGATCGCTCGGGAGTACGACGTGCCGATGCACAGCGACGCGATTCAGGCCGTCCCGCACCTGCGCGTCGATTTCGGCGCCAGCGGCCTGTCCGCCATGAGTGTCGCTGCGCACAAGTTCGGCGGACCTCAGGGCGTCGGTGCCCTGCTGCTGGGACGCACGACGGCGTGTGTCCCGCTGTTGCACGGAGGCGGCCACGAGCGTGACGTCCGATCCGGTACGCACGACACCGCGTCGGTCGTCGCGATGGCCGCGGCGCTCGAGGACACCGTCGCCCACCTCGACACCCGTCATGCGAATGCGGAGCGGTTGCGCGAGAAGATGGTCAGGGGCGTGCGTGCGATCGATCCGGAGGTGATCGTCAACGGCCCGATCGACGATCGGCGGCTACCGGGTATCGCCCACTTCACCTTCCCCGGCTGCGAGGGAGATTCCCTGCTGATGCTGCTGGATGCGGCGGGCATAGAATGTTCGACGGGGTCCGCCTGCACCGCCGGTGTGGCCAGCGCCAGTCACGTGTTGATCGCGATGGGCGCGGATCCGTCGATCGCCCGTGGATCGCTGCGTTTCTCGCTCGGACCGGAATCGACCGACAACGACGTGGACGCACTGCTGGCAGCGTTGCCGCAAGTAATCGAACGAGCCCGCGCAGCGGGATTGGCGAGCGTAGGAGCTCGGGGAGGACAGCGCTGATGCGTGTACTGGCTGCAATGAGCGGCGGAGTGGATTCGGCAGTGGCGGCTGCCCGCGCAGTCGACGAGGGCCATGACGTCGTCGGCGTCCATCTCGCACTGTCGACCGAGCCCGGGACCTTGCGCACCGGTTCCCGCGGTTGCTGCTCCAAGGAAGACGCCGGGGATGCGCGCCGAGCCGCGGACGTGCTGGGGATCCCGTTCTACGTGTGGGACTTCGCCGACCGATTCAAGGAAGACGTCATCGACGACTTCGTCGAGTCGTACGCTGCGGGCGAGACGCCCAATCCGTGCCTGCGGTGCAACGAGAAGATCAAGTTCTCCGCGCTCGCCGACCGTGCGCTCGCCCTCGGATTCGACGCCGTGGCCACGGGGCACTACGCCCAGCTGCACGACGGCGTGTTGCGCCGTGCCGTCGACGCCGACAAGGACCAGTCCTACGTGTTGGCGGTTCTGACGCACAATCAGCTTTCCCGGGCGATGTTCCCCATCGGGGACACCCCCAAGTCCGAGATCCGCGAGGAAGCCGCGGCACGCGGACTCGCGGTGGCGGACAAGCCGGACAGTCACGACATCTGCTTCATCCCGTCGGGTGACACGCGTGCGTTCCTCGGCGCGAAGATCGGTATCCGTCCCGGCAAGGTCGTCGACGCGGACACGGGGGCGGAACTGGCGGACCACGAGGGTGTGCACGGCTTCACGATCGGTCAACGCAAGGGGCTCGGCGTGTCCGGGCCTGCCGCGGATGGAAAGCCTCGGTACGTCACCGCTATCGAGCCGGACAGCGGCAACGTCATCGTCGGGTCCGCTACTCGCCTCGACGTGTGGGGAATCACCGGCGACCGTGCGATCTGGACGGATGGTGTCGCACCCACGGGGCCGATCGAATGTGTCGTGCAGGTTCGCGCGCACGGTGGGCTCACCGAAGCAGTTGCGGAAGCAACCGCCGACGGTGGAGTGGACATTCAGCTTCGCAGTGCACTGACCGGAGTGGCGAAGGGACAAGCGGCTGTGTTGTATCGCCGCGACGTCCAGGGCGACATCGTCATCGGCAGTTCCACCATTGCCGGCACTCGTTCCGAGAGCGAGTGAGCGCCAGCGTCTTCGGGGCGCTGGCGACGGGCATCGGGTCGTGGCCCGGCACCGACGTTCGAGAGGCGTCCTCGATCGTTCTCGGTGAGCTGCCTGCACTGCCGCACATCGTCGAGCTACCGGCTCGTGGACTCGGTGCGGACACCATCGGCAGGACAGGCGCGTTGATGGTGGACATCGAACTCGACGTGCGCACGTCGGGTTACCGCGTGTCGCAGCGCAAGTCTCTGACGGGTCGCCGCGCCGAAGATCTGTTGCACGAGGATCTCGACGTTCTCGAAGAACTCTGGGAGACGGGTGGCTTCGCCGCGACCCATCACGTGTTGAAGGTGCAGGCTGCAGGTCCGTTCACGATGGCGGCCCAGGTCGAGCTGCGCAGTGCGCACCGAGTGTTGACCGACCGGGGCGCGGTTCGCGACTTCGCGGGTTCGTTGACCGAGGGCTTGCGGCAGCAGTGCGCCGAGCTTCGGTCACGGCTGGGTGTCGATGTCGTGGTGCAACTCGACGAGCCGAGTTTGCCTGCAGTTCTTGCTGGTTCGCTGTCGGGGGTGACCAGACTCGATCCGGTGCGGGCCGTACCGGAGCCCGAGGCGTTGGATCTGATCGACTCCGTGCTGCGCGGGGTCGGAGTGCCTACCGCCGTGCATTGTTGCGGTGCGGACGTGCCGTTGGACCTGCTGCGCCGAAGCGCCGCGGAGGCCGCTGCACTCGACGTGGCGCAGCTCGGCGCACGTGACCTCGACGGCATCGGAGAGTTTCTCCAGGCGGGCAAGACGATCATGCTCGGCCTCGTGCCTGCGGTGCGGCCGGAGAAGGTGCCGACGTGGCGTGAGGTCGCGGCACCCGCGGTGACACTCGTCGACCGGCTCGGATTTCCGCGGTCCGTTCTGTCGACTCAGGTGTCGGTCACTCCCGCGTGTGGGTTGGCCGGGGCGACGCCGGAGTGGGCCAGGCAGGCGCTCGAACTGGCGGGCAATGTCGCGGACGCCTTTCAGGACGCACCCGACTCGCTCTAGCAGCGTCTCGAGTGTCGGTGGGGTCCGTTAATGTTCGAGTGTGGACGAATCGACTGCACCGACTGCCGCGACCGAGAACGCCGACGATCGGGCGACGGGCACTCCGGCCTCCAGTGAGGACAAGGAGCGGTGGCAGCAGCTTGCCGAGGACGTACGGGGTCATCAGTTTCGCTACTACGTCCGGGATTCGCCGATCGTTTCGGACGGTGAGTTCGACGCGTTGCTGCGTGAGCTGACCGAGCTCGAGGAGCGCCATCCCGAATTGCGCGTGGCGGATTCGCCGACCCAGTTGGTCGGTGGCGGGTTCGCGACGGAGTTCACCGCGGTCGACCACCTCGAGCGAATGCTGAGTCTGGACAACGTCTTCGATCACGACGAACTGCGAGCATGGGCCAAGCGTGTCGAGACCGAAGTGGGTGATCGCTCCGCAGGCCTGCACTACCTGTGCGAGGTAAAGATCGACGGCGTGGCACTCAACTTGGTCTACGAGAACGGAAAGCTCGTCCGCGGTGCCACTCGCGGTGACGGTAGAACCGGCGAGGACGTGACGCTGAACGCCCGCACCATCTCCGACATTCCGGAGACACTGACTGCCAGCGAAGATCACCCGATTCCGACCCTCCTCGAGGTGCGCGGCGAGGTGTTCTTCCGGCTGGAGGATTTCCAGGCACTCAACGCCTCGCTCGTGGAGGAAGGCAAACCGCCCTTCGCGAACCCACGTAACTCGGCGGCAGGTTCGCTGCGTCAGAAGAACCCGGCGGTCACGTCCAAACGCAGACTCGGCATGATCTGCCACGGCTTCGGCCGCATGGAGGGGTTCGCTCCGGACACTCAGATGCATGCCTACGAGGCGCTGAAGGCATGGGGGCTTCCGGTGTCGTCCCACACGACGCGTGTGGAGGGAATCGATGCCGTCGTGGAGAAGGTGGCCTACTGGGACACACACCGGCACGACGTCGAGCACGAGATCGACGGCCTCGTCGTCAAGGTCGACGAGATGAGTCTGCATCGTCGGCTCGGGACCACCTCGCGCGCGCCGCGCTGGGCAATCGCCTACAAGTACCCGCCGGAGGAAGTGACCACCAAGCTTCTCGACATCCGGGTGAGTGTCGGCCGCACCGGACGCGTCACCCCGTTCGCCTACATGGAGCCCGTGTTGGTGGCCGGTTCCACCGTTTCCCTGGCAACGCTGCACAACGGCTCCGAGGTCAAACGCAAGGGTGTCCTGATCGGGGACACCGTGACCATTCGAAAGGCAGGCGAGGTCATTCCGGAGGTTCTCGGGCCTGTCGTCGACGCCCGCACCGGCGACGAGACCGAGTTCGTCATGCCGACCGAGTGTCCCGAGTGCGGAACCACGCTTGCACCGGCGAAGGAGGGAGACGCCGACCTTCGGTGCCCCAACTCCGAGTTCTGCCCGGGGCAACTCCGTGAACGTATGTTCTTCGTTGCAGAACGAGGCAGGTTCGACATCGAAGGGCTCGGCTACGAGGCCGCGACCGACCTCCTGAAAGCAGGGGTGATCGAGAACGAGGGCGATATCTTCTCGCTGACCGAGGACGACCTGCTCGAGACCGGCATCTTCCGCACCAAGGCCGGGGCGTTGTCCGCCAACGGAAAACGATTGTTGGCCAACCTGGACAAGGCGAAGGACCGCCCTCTGTGGCGCGTGCTGGTGAGCCTGTCCATCCGCCACGTCGGACCGTCCGCGGGCCGCGCGCTCGCCGGCGAGTTCGGCAGTCTCGAGCGCATCGAGAACGCGTCGCACGAGGAACTCGCTGCTGTCGACGGAGTCGGCGGGACCATCGCCACGGCCGTATCCGAGTGGTTCAGAGTGCCGTGGCACCGCACGATCGTCGAGAAATGGCGTGCGGCGGGTGTGCGGATGGAGGACGAGCGCGACGAGTCCATCGTCCGAAACCTGGAGGGCATGTCGATCGTCGTCACCGGATCGCTGGAGAACTACTCCCGTGATCAGGCGAAGGAAGCCATTCTGGTGCGCGGAGGCAAAGCCGCGAGTTCGGTCTCGAAGAAGACCGCATTCGTCGTCGTCGGCGAGTCGCCGGGCAGCAAGCACGACAAGGCCGTCGAGCTCGGCGTACCGGTGCTGGACGAGGCCGGATTCACCGTACTTCTCACCGAAGGCCCCGATGCAGTGCGGGAGCCGGATCCTGATGCCGAGGCGGAAGCTGACGATGCCGCGAACGACGCGGGGGAGGACGCGTAGCTCAGCCGAGAACGGTGGCGACGATACCTGCGAGGTAGCCGAGCCGCGCGACCTCGGAGGGACGGAAGTCCGGTCCTCCCGGGCGCCCGAGCATCAAGACCGTCCCGGAGGCGCCGAGCGGCGCCGCGGCGATCTTCGTGTCCATGTCGCGCCATACCTGCGGCACCCACTCGGCGTCACCGTCGAGGGAAGCCGGGTGTGCCAACGGCATCCACGGCATGTCTGTTGCGTGTGTCTCCGGTGCACCCGAGCTGCCCACGACGCGGTAGGCCCCGTGCGGACCTGTCGCTACCACGACGCTCCAGCCGACCCGCAGTACCCGCGGTGCTCCATCGACCAGCACCTGCAGCCTGTCGTCGGTCGCCGCGGCCACCCGGTCGATCAACTCCAGTTCACGATGGGTGTCGAGCACACCGGTGTACGGCCGGATGGAGTCGACCCGAACGTCGGTCAGATTCTCGGCGGCGGTGATCAGCGTGTCGGGCAGGGCGCCGGGCGGTACGTCCACGACGAGGTCGTCGACGGCGTAACCGTCGCCGCGTTCGATGACGTCGAGCGACAGAATGTCCGCACCGACAGAACCCAGCGCGACGGCGAGCGAGCCGAGGCTGCCCGGTCGGTCGGGGAGCTGAACGCGGAGCAGGTAGGACATGTCGCGCCCTTTCGCTTACGAGAGATGACAGAACTTCGTGGGTGAAACACCGCGAGCCATCCTCGCACTGTCGGCCTCTCGGGGCGCAACTGCCGCACCGGCCGTGACCTTCGCGACATCTGGGTGGGACCGAGTTAGCCGGGAGTGGAGCCTGCAGGAATGACCCAGCCAACCGGGAGTGGAGCCTGCAGGAATGACCCAGCCAACCGGGAGTGGAGCCTGCAGGAATGACCCAGCCAACCGGGAGTGGAGGCAGCGACGAGGGCCCCGATAAGGTTGACGGCGGCCGCGTGTTTTTCGCGGTGCGTCGTCATATGTGTGAAAGGGGTCTACGCGGTGCCTGATATCTCCCGCGACGAGGTGGCTCACCTCGCCCGGCTGTCTCGGCTTGCGCTCAGCGAAGCCGAGTTGGACGAGTTCGCCGGCCAGCTGGATTCGATTCTTCACCATGTGAAGGCAGTGGCCGAGGTGGCTGCGGACGATGTGACGCCGACGGCCAATCCGAGTGCGATCACCAATGTCACGCGCCCGGACGTGATCGTCCCTGGCCTGACGCCCGAGCAGGCTCTGGCCGAGGCTCCCAACGCCGAAGAAGATCGATTCGCAGTGCCGCAGATTCTGGGAGAGAGCGAATGACCGACCTGACCACGCTCGACGCGTCCGACCTGGCGTCGAAGATTCACGCGCGCGAGGTATCGGCCGTCGAGGTCACTCAGGCTCATCTGGACCGCATCGACAAGGTCGACGGGGACATCCACGCGTTCCTGCACGTGTCGGGCGCCGCCGCATTGGTTGCCGCCAAGGAGGTCGACGAGGCCATCGGTGCGGGAGAGGCCCCGGCGTCGGCACTTGCCGGTGTGCCGCTGGCGCTGAAGGACGTGTTCACCACCACGGACATGCCGACGACGTGTGCGTCGAAGATGCTCGAGGGCTGGATCTCCCCGTACGACGCGGCGGTCACCTCGAAACTTCGGTCGGCGGGAATTCCGCTGCTCGGCAAGACGAACATGGACGAGTTCGCGATGGGTTCGTCCACGGAGAACTCCGCGTACGGTCCGACCAAGAACCCGTGGGACACCACACGCATTCCCGGTGGATCCGGCGGCGGCAGTGCTGCCGCGCTGGCGTCGCATCAGGCTCCGCTGGCGATCGGAACCGACACCGGTGGATCCATTCGCCAGCCTGCAGCGTTGACGGGCACCGTCGGCACCAAGCCCACCTACGGCACGGTGTCCAGGTACGGCCTGATCGCGTGTGCGTCGTCGCTCGACCAGGGCGGGCCCTGCGGGCGCACGGTGTTGGACACCGCGCTTCTACACGAGGTCATCGCCGGTCACGACCCCCGTGATTCGACGTCCGTCGACACCTCGGTGGCGTCCGTGGTGGCCGCCGCACGCGAAGGAGCGGGCGGCGACCTGAAGGGTGTGCGTGTGGGTGTGGTGAAGGAACTGCACTCCGACAGCTATCAGAGCGGGGTCATCTCCTCGTTCGATGCCGCCGTGGCGACGTTGACGTCGCTCGGTGCGGAGGTCGTCGAGGTCTCGTGCCCCAACTTCGTTCACGCGCTCGCGGCGTACTACCTGATCCTCCCTTCGGAGGTGTCCTCCAACCTCGCCCGGTTCGACGGCATGCGCTACGGCGCTCGTGCGGGCGACGACGGTAAGCACAGTGCCGAGCAGGTCATGGCGATCACGCGCGCAGAAGGGTTCGGCGCGGAAGTGAAGCGCCGCATCATGATCGGCACCTACGCGCTGTCCGCCGGGTACTACGACGAGTACTACGGTCAGGCGCTGAAGGTGCGGACTCTGATCGCTCGCGATTTCGACAACGCGTACGAGAAGGTCGACGTGCTGGTGTCGCCGACCACTCCGACGACGGCGTTCCCTCTGGGGGACAAGGTCGACGACCCGATTGCCATGTACCTCAACGACCTCTGCACGTTGCCGACGAACCTCGCCGGCCACTGTGCGATGTCGGTGCCGTCGGGTCTCGCCTCCGAGGACGGACTGCCCGTCGGTTTGCAGATCATGGCACCGGCGTTCGCCGACGACAGGCTGTACCGCATCGGCGCGGCCTACGAGACTGCGCGCGGCGCGCTGCGCTGACTCACGTGACGATTCGTTCGGTGCACGACGCCGCCCTGGGCGTCGTGCACCTTCGAATCGACACCGTGATCCTGCCTGCTCTGGTCCTGGCGCTGATGTGCACGCTGGGGTGGATTCTGTTGCGGCGCCGTGTGATGCTGATCCCGCTGTCCGCAGCACTCGTCTGCGGCGTACTCGCTGCGCTGAACACTCAGATCTGGCATACGCCCACGCTCGCGGCAGCACTCGGGCATCCGCCCAGGGGCACGGTGACGGGCGCGGTGATTCCGGGTGAGACGTCCGGGTTTCATGCGCGTCCGGCTGCGATCTACACCCCTCCGTTCTACGGAACTCCGGGCGACGCGGCTCCGCCGGTGCTCGTCCTGCTGACCGGCCAACCGGGTCATGTCGTCGACTGGATCGACGGCGGACACCTGGCCGACACGATGGATACCTACGCAGCGTCCCACGACGGCCATGCGCCCGTCGTGGTGGTGGCCGACGCGCTGGGCGAGTCCGACCCCATGGGCTCCGTCGACGAATGGGGCGAGCCCACTCCCAACCCGATGTGCATGGACTCGCATCTGGGCAACGTCTCCACGTATCTGTCGGTGGACGTGCCCGCATGGATCCGGCACACGATGCGGGTGGACACGGATCCGAGCGCGTGGGCAATCGGTGGTTACTCCTACGGCGGCACCTGCGCCGTGCAAACGGCTCTGACCGCCCCGGGGATCTACCCGACGTTTTTGGACATCTCCGGTGAGGACGAACCCCGCCGAGGCACGCGCGAGGACTCGATCACCGCTGCGTTCGGAGACGGTAGCGCCGAGTCGACTCGACGTTTCGACCAGTGGACTCCGCTGACTCTGCTGCGCGAGAATACGTTTCCGAACTCCTCCGGCGCGTTCGTCGTCGGCTCCGAGGACACGGAGTTCGAGCCTCAGACTCGTGAACTGTTCGCCGCTGCGGCCGCGGACGGGCTGTCCGTCCAGTATTCCGAACTTCCCGGCGGCCATTCCATGGATGTGTGGGCACCGGCCCTGGAACGTGAAATGGACTGGCTCGGGACCCGAATGGGACTGTAGATCTACCCACAATCGAGAAGGCCTGTTCCCTGATCCTCCCCGTACCGATGGCCGTGGCCCGCAGGCGCGTCGAGCGCGAAGAGCAGATCCACCGACGTCTGTGCAAAGGAGACCAGCGGAATCCACTGTGGCACCGGTGCGTCGACTCGCGCCTTCGTCAGATCGGGTGGTGAGAAGATCAGCTCGCTCGACCACCACACCACCGGATCGGAGGTGTTCGCCAGAACGACGCCGTGTCCGGTATCCACCTTGTTCGCCGGGGGACCGGCCCACAGTGTGCTGCAGACCGCCGACGAATCCGGCTGCAGCGCAGCGCTCCCTGCCACCGAGCCGAGGCTCTGGCCGTAGATGTGCAGCTTCGGTCTGCGGTCCTCGTCGAGCGCAGCCAGCTTCGCTTCCACGGCCACACGCAGGGCTCGGGTGGATTCGATCGCAGCGTCCTCCGCGAACAGGAACGTCGCCCAGCTCGGTTGGTCCGAGTACTGCAGAGCGACTGTCGCGACGTCTCCACCGAATCGTTCGTCGAACCCGCGGACCGCGTTCTCGTCGACCCATCCCGATCCGGTGGGCACGGCGATCACGACGTGCGCCTTGGCCAGACCGCCGGACCGCTCCAGTTCGTCCGCAGCCAATTCTGCGCGTTCGCCGTACGTCGGAGCGGCACGCAGCCCGACGTACGTGCGCACGGCCGTGCTGCCCTCGCCTCCCGCGAGGAACCGCTGACCCTGCACCCCGACCGAGACACCACCGACGGGGTCGACCGCGTGCTCCTGAACTGTGCTCGACACGAGGTCTGCCTGCGCATACCGCTGTGCGAAAGACTCACGTGCCCAGTCGAATCCGAAGACCGATACCGCAACGGCCACGACGGCTGTCGTTGCCAGCAGTCGCATCGCCCCGAGTTTGCCCGCTCCGCGGGCCGAGCCGATTCCGATGACGACCAGAAGAGCACAGACCGAGACCGAACCGCAGACGACTTCGATCCAGTACATCGGACCCACACGAGGGACTCCCCAGGACTCGCGCAGTCCGTTCTGCCACCGCGCGTCGGCGATCCCGACCGCACCGACGGTGAGCAGTGCCAGGCCGAGGGCTACGCGGCGAGCTCGCGGTCGCGGACAGGTCCGGTGCACCCGGGACGTGATCCGGTGCGCTACCGCGGAGACGACCAATGCTGCCGCGGCGAACAAGCCGGTCACCACCGCCTGGACCAGAGACGCTCGGGGCAGCAACGACGGCGACAGGGATGCCGCGACGGACAGTGCAAGAAGCAGCGACGTGCTCACCCGAGGAACCGCGGGAACAGCATGCAGGTTCGTCGGTGCCGGCGGGGTCGTTGTCGTGGGCGTGAGTACGAACGTCATGCGAGTACCTCCGGGCTACGACGGCGCAGAACGGCACCGGCGACGGTCGTCGCGGCGGCGGCGGCCGTCGTCAGGACGCCACCGGTGATCAGGAAAGGGAGAGCGGGCTCCGGCGTCGGCGATCGGTAGTTCTGGCGCCAGGAGTTGAAGTCGACTGCAGTGCTTGCGATATCACTCATCACGAAACAGCTCGCGCGGGACCAGGCTCCGATTCTGCCGTCGCAGGCGTCGTCCATCGACGTGCTCAACGCGGCGTCGAGGCGTGTACGGGCGTCGGGGGATGCAGGCGCGCCGTGCGCCGCGCCGAACCGCAGCAGGTCGTACCCCAGATCGTGTGCTTTGCAGGCGGATTCGAAGTCTGTGGGGAGCGGCACGGGCGACGAGCAATCCCCGTCCGGTGCCACCGCCCTGCCGTCCTCGAGCGTGGGGCGGTAGTACTCGTCCTCGAAGCCGATCGGTATCGCACCGATGGCGGCCGTTGCGTCGTCGTCGACCAGGGCCTCGATGGCGACGGTCGCCGCGGTCCTGCGAGGTGCCGAGATGTCTGCGTCGGCGACCGGCATCGCCGTGCCGACTCCGATGCCCAGCATGGTTCCGACCACCACGGTGCCGACGACGTACTTCGCTCTCGCTGTCATGGCTACGAACGCTAGGAATCGAACACCGAATCGGTAATCGCCCCGAAGTGCCGTTTCGACGTGCTGTCGTGGTGCGTGACGGCTGCGCGAAGTGCTACCGCGGGGGTAGGTCGATCTCACCCCTCGGTACGATGACTTTTCGCTCGCGAGTTCCTACTGTTCTTCTCGTGGGCATATTCAGTAGGACCGAGAAGGCGACACGATTTCGACGGCTGGTTCCGCCAGGACGCGGCGTCGACGTCACCATCCTCGCGGTGACCGCGATTCTGTACTCCATCGCGTGGCCGACGTTGCACGTCACCCACGACGTGCCGGTTCCGATCATGCCGATCGTCTCTGCTCTCGCCGTGTTTCCCTTCGTGCTCGTCCGTGCGAATCCCGCTCTCGGATGGGCTGTCTCGGCCGGCTCGGCCGTAGTGATCCCGGTTGCGTTCGATCACTTGCCGGGGTACGACTTTCCGTGGCAGGTGACACACCTCCTCGTGCTTCTCGCGCTCGTACTTTCCGTCAGTCTTCGGTGCGCACTACCGGTCGTGGCGGTCACCTGGGTTGCGACCGTCCTGCTGTTTCTCGGATATGCACCGGGCAACGACGGAATAGGGTGGGGTGTCGGACTGACCGCGATCGTGGTGTTCGGCCTGCTGATTCGCTGGCTGGTCCTGTCGCGGCGGCAACTGGCCAAGCAGGAGGAGGTCAGCGAGCTCGAACGTGCGCGCAGAACGATTCTCGAGGAGAAGGCCAAGATCGCACGCGATCTTCACGACGTGGTTGCCCACCATATGTCGTTGGTGGTGGTGCAGGCGCAGAGCGCTCCGTACCGAGTGGACGACGTATCGCCCTCGGCGGCTGCGGAATTCGAATCGATCGGGGCAACTGCGCGGGAGGCGCTGAACGAGATCCGCGGAATGCTCGGGGTTCTGCGCAGTGACGGAGTGGTGGCCGAGGACGCGCCTGCGCCCGGGGCAGGAGACATCACGACGCTGCTCGAGAACACCCAGCGCGCAGGGGTTCGGCTCAGCTGGCAGATCCTCGGCGGTGCCGACGCGGTGTCGGCGACCACAGGGCTCGCGCTGTATCGGATCGTGCAGGAATCGTTGTCCAATGCCTCTCGGCACGCTCCCGGTAGCGAGGTTCGAGTACGACTCCACTACGCACCGGACGTCACCTACCTCGAAGTGATCAACGATCGGGCCGTCGACTCGAACGGCGCCGGCGCGAGCGACGGAAGGAGCGGCACGGGAGGTCATGGCATCACCGGGATGCGCGATCGCGCGGTCGGAGTGTCCGGTTGGCTCGACGCCCGCCCTCGGTCCGACGGCGGATTCGAGGTCATCGCTCGGCTTCCGGGGAAATCGGAGACGGTTCCTCGCGGGGCATCCGCGCTTCCCGTCACCGGGCCCGCCGCCTGATCGGCCCCATTGTGATCGTGGCCCATTCTGATCGGGCCCCAGTCTGATCCGGCCCACCGACTACGTCAGGACATAGGGTGTCATCCGTGGCCATCACCGTGTTCATCGCAGACGATCAGGCAATGGTGCGGCAGGGTTTCGGTGCCTTGCTCGCCGCTCAATCGGACATCAGCGTCGTGGGGGACGCGGACAACGGAGCCACCGCAGTCACCGAGGTGAAGCGACTGCGCCCCGACGTCGTTCTCATGGATGTCCGTATGCCGCAGATGAACGGACTCGACGCCGCACGCGCGATACTCCGCGCGTCGCTCGATCCTCCCGTCCGCATCCTGATGCTCACCACGTTCGACATCGACGACTATGTCTACGAGGCGCTGACCATCGGAGCCAGTGGGTTCATGCTCAAGGACGCACCCGCCGACGAACTGATTCGGGGAGTGCGCGTCGTCGCCTCGGGTGAGGCGTTGCTGGCGCCGTCGGTGACCCGCCGGTTGATCGCCGACGTCACCACACGTCGCGGCACGGCCAAGCAGCCGCCGGCACAGCTGTCGGTACTCACCCCGCGCGAACGCGAAGTGCTCGAGCTGATCGCCAAGGGCCTGTCGAACACCGAGATCGCCGCAACTCTGTTCGTCGCCGAGCAGACCGTCAAGACCCATGTGGGCAAAGTGCTCGGCAAACTCGATCTCCGAGACCGCGCCCAGGCAGTGGTGCTGGCGTACGAGAGCGGAGTCGTCACACCCGGGTGAGCGGCGGCGCTGCGAAATGACCAGATAGCCCAGCCGGATTACGGTGTGAGTATGGAACCGACGAGAGGCGAAAAATTGCGCATCGGAGTTCTCACGGGCGGCGGTGATTGCCCCGGGCTCAATGCGGTGATCCGTGCGGTGGTTCGGACGGCGGATGCGCGGTACGGCTCCACCGTCGTCGGATTCCAGGACGGGTGGCGTGGTCTGCTGGAGAACCGCCGGATTCAGTTGCGCAACGACGATCGCAACGATCGACTGCTGACCAAGGGCGGGACGATCCTCGGTACGGCACGCACCAATCCGGAGGTGCTCCGGGCCGGTCTCGACAGGATCAAGGAAACGCTGGAGGACAACGGGATCGACGTCCTCATCCCCATCGGCGGCGAGGGAACGTTGACGGCGGCCAACTGGCTGTCCGAGGAAGGTGTGCCCGTCGTCGGGGTACCGAAGACGATCGACAACGACATCGACTGCACGGACGTGACGTTCGGATTCGACACCGCACTCACCATCGCGACCGACGCGATCGACCGGCTGCACAGCACCGCCGAGTCACATCAGCGTGTGATGTTGGTGGAAGTGATGGGCAGGCACGCGGGATGGATTGCGTTGCATGCCGGTCTGGCGTCGGGTTCGCACATGACCTTGATTCCCGAGCATCCGTTCGACGTCGAGGAAGTCTGCGATCTGGTGCGCAAGCGCTTCCAGCGCGGTGACTCGCATTTCATCTGCGTCGTCGCCGAGGGTGCGAAGCCGCGGGAAGGGTCGATGGCGTTGCGCGACGGCGGCATCGACGAGTTCGGTCACGTGAAGTTCACCGGGGTGGCGCATCAGCTCGGCCAGGAGATCGAGCGTCGCATCAACAAGGAAGTACGAACCACGGTGCTGGGGCATGTTCAGCGCGGCGGAACCCCGACTCCGTACGACCGGGTGCTGGCCACCCGATTCGGGGTCAATGCAGCCGACGCAGCGCATGCAGGTGACTTCGGTCAGATGGTGTCCCTGCGCGGCGCCGAGATCGGTTTGGTGTCGCTCGCCGAGGCGGTCAAGCAACTCAAGCGCGTACCGGAGAGCCGCTACGTCGACGCGGCGGCGTTCTTCGGCTGATCTTCAGAGGCGGCCGGCTTCCTGTCGGATCTGCGACTCGCGGTGCTCGTTGTCGCGACGAAGATCGCGGCGGCGTCGGCCCGCCTCGAAGCGCTGCCGTCCGAGAGCGGTCGACGGTTCGAGCGGCGGAAGCTCGAGCGGTGTGCCCGTGTCGTCGACGGCGACCATGGTGAAGTAGCAGCTGTTCGTGTGACGGGTTTCGCCGCGCTGGATGTTCTCGGTCTCGACGCGAATGCCGACTTCCATGGATGTACGTCCGGTGTAGTTGACGGACGCGGAGAAGGTCACGAGTTCGCCGACATGGATCGGTTCGCGGAACACCACGCGGTCCACCGACAGGGTGACGACGTACGCCTGCGCGTACCGACTCGCGCAGGCGTACGCAACCTGGTCCAGGAATTTCAGAATCGTCCCGCCGTGAACGTTGCCGGAGAAGTTCGCCATGTCGGGTGTCATCAGCACGGTCATGTACAGCGTCTGCTTCGAGGTGTCCGTCACCGGCCAACCGTAGCGAGCACCACTGGTTACTCGCGCGTTCTTGCCAGCGCATAAACTCGTGTGCATGACTGCTGCCTTGGTCGATCTGATCGATTACGACGACGTGCTTGCCCGTTTCGACCCAGTTCTGGGCATGGAGGTCCACGTCGAGCTGGGCACAGCCACCAAGATGTTCTGCGGCTGCCCGACGACGTTCGGGGCCGAGCCGAACACGCAGGTGTGCCCGGTCTGCCTGTCCCTTCCCGGTGCATTGCCGGTGGTGAACTCCGCGGCCGTCGAGTCCGCCATCCGCATCGGTCTCGCACTGAACTGCTCGATCACCCCGTGGGGCCGGTTCGCGCGGAAGAACTACTTCTACCCGGACCAGCCGAAGAACTACCAGATCTCGCAATACGACGAACCGATCGCCACCGAGGGATACCTCGACGTACTGCTCGACGACGGAAGTACGTTCCGCGTCGAGATCGAACGGGCGCACATGGAGGAGGACACGGGTAAGTCGACGCACGTCGGCGGCGCGACCGGACGGATCGAGGGCGCGAGCCACTCGCTGCTCGACTACAACCGTGCCGGTGTTCCGCTGGTGGAGATCGTGACCAAGCCCATCACCGGCACCGGTGCACGCGCCCCTGAGGTCGCCCGCGCCTACGTGACGGCGTTGCGGGATCTGCTGAAAGCGCTCGACGTGTCCGACGTTCGCATGGACCAGGGTTCGTTGCGTTGCGACGCGAACGTGTCGCTGATGGAGAAGTCGGCGTCGGAGTTCGGTACCCGCACCGAGACGAAGAACGTCAACTCGCTCAAGAGCGTCGAGGTCGCCGTGCGTTACGAGATGCGCAGGCAGGCGGCCGTTCTGCAGTCCGGCGGCGAGGTGGTGCAGGAGACACGGCACTTCCAGGAGTCCGACGGCACCACGTCGAAGGGCCGGAAGAAGGAAACTGCCGAGGATTACCGGTACTTCCCGGAGCCCGACCTCGCGCCCGTCGCTCCCGACGCGGCCTGGATCGAGGAACTCCGCGCGACGCTCCCCGAGCTCCCGTGGCTGCGCCGGGCGCGCATCCAAGCGGACTGGGGTGTCTCCGACGAGGAGATGCGCGACCTCGTGAACTCCGGCGCGCTGGATCTGGTCGCGTCGACGGTCGACGCCGGTGCGACGCCGCAGGCTGCGCGCTCGTGGTGGGTCTCCTACCTGGCTCAGAAGGCGAACGTCGCGGGCGTCGAACTGGACGCTCTGGCGATCACGCCTGCACAGGTGGCCGAGGTGGCCGGCCTCGTCGCCGACGGCAAGGTCAACAACAACGGCGCGCGTCAGATCGTCGACGGCGTCCTCGCCGGTGAAGGTGAGCCTGCTGCGGTCATGGCGGCACGCGGGCTCGTCGTCGAGAAGGACGACACCAAGTTGCAGGCTGCAGTCGACGAGGCGCTCGCTGCCAATCCCGGTGTGGCCGAGAAGATTCGCGCCGGCAAAGTTCAAGCCGCGGGCGCGATCGTCGGCGCCGTCATGAAGGCCACTCGCGGTCAGGCCGACGCGGCCAGGGTCAAGGAACTGGTCCTCGCTGCGTGCAGCTGATTCAAGGACGTGATCGAACGGCCCCCGCGGTGCTCGCCGCCGGGGCCGTTCGGCTCTAGTCGAATCCGCCGCCGCCCGCCGGGACCGGAATCTTGACGACGCGGTCGTCGTTGGGGCCCGGTGCATCACCGTTCTTGTTCACGGTGCCCGCCCAGATCTGGCCGTCGGGTGCGATCGCAGCGCCGTTGAGACGGCCGTAGCGGTCCTGGACGAGCAGCGACGGTGCCGCGGTGACTGCTCCCGTGTCGGGGTCGGTGACGAGGACGGCCATGGCCTTGGCGTCGGTCAGGGAGATGGCAACCGCCCCGTCTCCTGCGCCGCAGCCGGCGACGCCCGGTCGATCCGGCCACGTCCACACCGGCGACACGACCGCGCCGAGAGGATCGATGCGCTGGAGCCGATCCTCCACTGCTGTCCGATCGGTGACCCAGATTCCGCCCGACGGATCGATGCACACGTCTCCCGCGGTTCCGATGCCACTGAGGGCGACCTGCGGGGGTGGACCGCTCTGGCCGGGGACCAGCGAGTCGACCCGCAGAAGCTTGCCTGCGAGCGACGCCGGATCGGCGGCGGATGCTGTGTTTCCGGCGTCACCGGTCAGCACCAACAGCTGACCTGGGTTGAGGAAATCCAACGCGCCGCGGTTCCCCTGTGCACCCCGGGGGATTCCGGTCAACACGTTCTTGGGTGTGTCGCCGGCCGCGATGCGCACGACTCTGTTGTCCGATGCAGTCGTGATGTACGCGTACATCAGACCGTCCTCGGCGAAGCTCGGCGACAACGCGAGATCGAGCAGGCCCCCGTCGCTGCCGGCGTCGACGTCGAGGCGCGCGATCTCGACGGGGGACTGGCCCTGGGTGACCTGCATGATCCGTCCGGTGAGGCGTTCGGCGACCAATGCGGAGGCGCCACCGGGAAGCATCACGAGCCCACCCGTCGGGTCGAGGCACGTCGCGATGACGTTCGGGTCCAGATCGATGCAGGGACCCGGCTGCGGTTGCGGACCGCTCGGTGTCGTCGAGGTGGGTGGGGCGTCCGGATCCGCGGGATCGATCTCGGCGGCGCCGAACGACGGTTCGGGGGTGAACGGGCTGGCCGTGGAATCGTCGAACCGAGCACATCCGGCCGCCAGGGCCACGGTCATCGTCAGGACGGCGACGGTAGTTGCGGTTCGGGACGACGCTCGCACCAACTTCATGTACGAAACGTTACTCGAGGCGCCGCGCCCGGGCTCAATACGGCTGAATCGGCACCGACTCGCTCTACTGTTGAAGCTGTGACCGACAAGCCTCGCGACGAAGAGCGGCCCGACACCGGCTACGAGCCCGCGTCGAGCCCATACGACCAGCCGACCGAGAAACTCCAGCCTCGGACCGAGGACGAATTGGACTTCGGGAAGAGCGGATCCGGGGCGTACCCGACCGAACAGATCCCCTCGTCGTTTCGTCCCTCACGTTTCGACGAGCCGATCGCGCCCGACAGCAGCACCGCCTACTCCGACAAGCCCACCGAATTCCTGCCGACCACCCCTGCCGCGGCGGGGTACGGCACCGGCTCGTCGGATCGGTTCGCGGCGGATCAGAACGCGCCGGAACCGGTCGTGCGCACCGAGACGGTCGAAATTCCGGCCCGGCGCGGTACGACGGATCTCGGCTTGCTCCTCCTGCGTCTCGTAGTCGGCGGAATCTTCCTCGTGCACGGCCTGCAGAAACTGACCGGTGTGTGGAACGGACCCGGCCTCGACGGGTTCCGGTCACTGCTCGAAGACACCGGTTACGACCGCGCGGACATCCTGGCCATCGCCGGGGCCGTCGGTGAAACCGCGGGTGGCGCTTTGCTGATCCTCGGTCTGGCGACACCGTTCGCCGGCGCCGCGGTGCTGAGCGTCATCATCAACGCGTGGCTGTTCAAGCAGGCCGCCGAGCCGGGGCTGCAGTTCTTCGCGCCGACAGGAGTCGAGTACGAGACGGTACTGGGAGTCGCCGCCGCGGCGATCATCCTCACCGGGCCGGGAAAGATCGCCTTCGACGGACGGCGAGGGTGGGCGACGCGTCCACGATTCGGATCCTTCGTCGCGCTGATCCTGGGTATCGCCGCCGGGGTCTGCCTGTGGATCTTCCTCAACGGAGCCAACCCGATCGCGACCTGATCCCGCTGTGCGTGGAAATGTAGGTCAGGACCTACATTTCCACGCACGAGAGGGTCAGGGGACGTACCGAACCGCGCCCTTGTCCGCGGAGGTCGCCAGTGCCGCGTAGGCACGCAGTGCCGTGGTGACCGTGCGCTGACGATCCACCGGCTGCCACGGCCGCTCCGACGCCTCCATCTTGGCCCGACGGGTCTCCAGGGTGGCGTCGTCGACGAGGATCTCGAGGGTGCGGGAGGCGACGTCGATACGCACCTGGTCACCGTTCTCGACCAGTCCGATGACTCCGCCCGCGGCCGCCTCGGGGGAGATGTGGCCGATGGACAGTCCGGACGTGCCACCGGAGAAGCGTCCGTCGGTGACGAGAGCACAGAGCTTGCCGAGTCCGGCTCCCTTGAGGAACGCCGTCGGGTGCAGCATCTCCTGCATGCCAGGTCCGCCCTTGGGGCCCTCGTATCGGACGACGAGGACGTCACCGGGCTGAATCTTCTTCTGCAGGATCGCCGACACCGCTTCTTCCTGAGACTCGACGACCAGTGCCGGGCCCTGGAACGAGAACAGTTCCTCGTCGATGCCCGCGGTCTTCAGGATCGCCCCGTCGAGTGCGATGTTTCCGCGCAGGACGACCAGACCACCTTCGACGGTGTACGCGTGTTCCTTGTCGCGGATGCAGCCGCCGACGGCATCGGTGTCGAGCGAGGACCACCTGTTCTCGGTGGAGAACGGCTCGGTGGTCCGAACGCCGCCCGGCGCCGCGTGGAACAGCTCCACTGCCTCGTCCGACGCCGTGCCGGAGCGAATGTCCCACGTGTCCAGCCACTCGTCGAAGCTCTTCGTGTGCACGGTGGAGACGTCGGTCTCGAGCAGGTTCGCGCGGCGGAGTTCGCCCAGCAGCGCGGGGATTCCGCCTGCCCGATGCACGTCTTCCATGTGGTAATCGGAGTTGGGGGACACCTTGGACAGGCACGGAACCTTCCGGCTGATGGCGTCGATGGTGTCGAGATCGAAGTCGACCTCGCCCTCCTGCGCCGCGGCGAGGGTGTGCAGCACCGTGTTGGTGGACCCGCCCATCGCGACATCGAGTGCCATGGCGTTGCGGAACGCCGCAGGGGTTGCGATGTTGCGCGGCAGAACGGACTCGTCACCGTCGCGGTAGTACTTGGTCGCGGCCTCGACGATGGTGGTGCCTGCGCGCTCGAACAGCGCGTACCGGGCTTTGTGCGTGGCGAGCGTGGATCCGTTGCCGGGCAGTGCCAGTCCGAGGGCCTCGGTGAGGCAGTTCATCGAGTTGGCGGTGAACATGCCCGAGCACGAACCGCACGTCGGGCACGCACTGCGCTCGACCTCGTCCAGGCCTTCCTCGGACACGGCGTCGTTCGCACTGGCCGAGATCGCGGTGATGAGGTCCGTCGGTGCCTGCGCGACGCCGCCGACGACGACGGCTTTGCCTGCTTCCATCGGCCCACCCGAGACGAACACGGCCGGAATGTTCAGTCGCATCGCGGCATTGAGCATTCCCGGCGTGATCTTGTCGCAGTTGGAGATGCACACGAGAGCGTCGGCGGTGTGTGCGTTGGCCATGTACTCGACCGAGTCGGCGATGATCTCGCGGCTCGGAAGCGAATAGAGCATGCCGCCGTGCCCCATGGCGATACCGTCGTCGACGGCGATGGTGTGGAACTCGCGCGGTACGCCGCCCGCGGCACGTACGGCGTCGGCGACGATCTCGCCGACGTTCTTCAGGTGCACGTGCCCCGGCACGAACTGCGTGTAGGAGTTGGCAATTGCCACGATCGGTTTGCCGAAATCCGAATCCGTCATTCCGGTGGCGCGCCAGAGCGAGCGTGCGCCCGCGGCGTTGCGTCCGACAGTGGTAACTCGTGACCGTAGCGGCGGCATGGCTTCTCTTCCTCGATCAATAGCGGTTTCTCGCCCGATCGAGGTTACTCCCGGCTCAGGAAGTCGAGGCGCCTGGCTCGGCTTCTCGGTCCGCGTCCGCTGTTCGATCCTCCTCTGCCGTCCTGTCGGCTTCGGCTGCGGCCGCATAGGGATCGGTCATTCGCCCGCCGCTCGCCGCCGCGAGAACCGGAAGTCGGTCGAAGCGAACCAACGGCAGCGACTTCTCGGACTTGTCGGTCAGGACCACGCGCGCCCATCGCCGGTTCGGGAAGTGAATGCCGCGCACGTTTTCCCACGCGACGAACTCGGAGCCGAACAATCTGCGTATCGCGAGACCGTCGAAGCTGACGACGGTACGAACGCGGAACACCCACACGGCAGCGATGATCGGGATCAGCACGAGCCATCCGAACGCTGCGGGCCAACTGGCGGCGGGGAAGGCCACGCCGATGAACAGCATGCCGACTCCTACCAGCGACAGGCGCGAGATACGGATGACCTGCGGCGCGGGAACGGGCGTATGGGATGATGTATCCGGTGGTTCGGACTGCTGCGAAGACGACACCCCTTCATCTTCGCATTGCACCTACGCGATCTCACATAATGGGATTGCGTCGTGACGAGTTTGACTCTTCCCTATGCGCGCGCCTACCGTCGAGCGCGTGAAGCGGAATTGGATACTCGTAATCGGCCGGCGCGTCAACGCCTGAGCCGGTTCTCGACCAACTCGCATCGACGCGCCACCCTCGTACAGCCTCGGCTGACGGGGGTTTTTTCTTGCCCAGAGATCGCCCAGCTACATCTTTCATCCTGAGGAAGCACTAGTGAGCGCACCAACCGCACGCCCAGGGCCCTCGACTCGTAAGTCGGGAGCAAACGCCAGCTCGTCGGCACCGGACATCAACGGCGCCGTCGACGGATCGCGTCGCCACGTCGCACCCGAGAAGGTGACCGGCGCACAGTCCGTCGTCCGAGCACTCGAGGAACTCGACGTCGACACGGTATTCGGCATTCCGGGTGGAGCCGTTCTTCCGGTGTACGACCCACTCTTCGACTCCAAGAAGGTTCGCCACGTCCTCGTTCGTCACGAACAGGGCGCCGGGCACGCAGCCACCGGGTACGCGCAGGCCACCGGCCGCGTCGGCGTTTGCATGGCGACCTCCGGCCCAGGAGCGACGAACCTCGTCACACCGCTCGCCGACGCCCAGATGGATTCCGTTCCCGTTGTCGCCATCACCGGCCAGGTCGCGAGAAGTCTCATCGGCACCGACGGGTTCCAGGAAGCCGACATCTCCGGCATCACGATGCCCGTCACCAAGCACAACTTCCTGATCACCGACGGCGTCGACATCCCACGCATCATGGCCGAGGCGTTCTACATCGCGTCCTCCGGTCGTCCGGGTGCGGTCCTCGTCGACATCCCCAAGGACATCCTGCAGGCACAGACCACGTTCTCGTGGCCACCGGAGATGCGGTTGCCCGGATACCGTCCGGTCACCAAGCCGCACGGCAAGCAGGTTCGTGAGGCAGCTCGGTACATCGCCGACTCCAAGCAACCCGTCCTGTACGTCGGTGGCGGTGTCATCAAGGCCAACGCGTCGGCAGAACTGCTCGAACTCGCGGAACTGACCGGCATCCCCGTCGTCACCACGTTGATGGCGCGCGGAGCGTTCCCCGACACCCACAAGCTCAATCTGGGTATGCCGGGCATGCACGGCACCGTCGCCGCTGTGGCCGGCCTGCAGCGCAGCGATCTGTTGATCACGCTCGGCGCCCGGTTCGACGACCGCGTCACCGGACAGCTCTCGTCGTTCGCGCCGAACGCGAAGGTGATCCACGCGGACATCGATCCTGCCGAGATCGGCAAGAATCGTTATGCCGATGTGCCGATCGTCGGTGACTGCAAAGAGGTCATCGTCGAGTTGATCGAGGCGCTTCGTGCCGATCGCGCCACGGGCACCACCGTCGACCTCGGCGACTGGTGGGCGTACCTCGACGGAATCCGCAAGACGTACCCGCTGAGCTACGACCGCCCCAGCGACGGAAGCATGTCGCCGGAGTTCGTCATCTCCTCGGTCGGCAAGTTCGCCGGACCCGACGCGATCTACTGCGCAGGCGTCGGCCAGCACCAGATGTGGGCCGCGCAGTTCATCAACTACGAGAAGCCGCGCACGTGGCTCAACTCGGGTGGACTCGGCACCATGGGCTACGCCGTTCCGGCGGCGATGGGCGCCAAGATGGGCCTTCCCGACGCCGAGGTGTGGGCGATCGACGGCGACGGCTGCTTCCAGATGACCAACCAGGAACTCGCCACCTGTGCGGTCGAGGGAATCCCGATCAAGGTCGCACTCATCAACAACGGCAACCTCGGCATGGTCCGTCAGTGGCAGACGTTGTTCTACGAGGAGCGGTACTCCAACACCAATCTGGGAACCCACGGCGCCCAGCGCATCCCCGATTTCGTGAAACTGGCCGAGGCCCTGGGCTGCGTCGGAATTCGCTGCGAGCGTGAGGAAGACGTCGACGCGGTCATCGCACAGGCTCGCGCGATCAACGACCGTCCCGTCGTCATCGACTTCATCGTCGGCGCCGACGCGCAGGTCTGGCCCATGGTCGCCGCAGGCACCGGTAACGACGAGATCATGGCCGCCCGCGGAATCCGACCTCTGTTCGACGAGGACGAGGCCTCGGTGGCCGAACCCGCCGTCATCCACGAGGCAATGGCACGCGAGCAGGCACATGGCAACGCCCTGCACGAGAAAGGCACCGACAAGTGAGTACCAGCCACACCCTCAGCGTCCTCGTCGAGGACAAGCCAGGTGTTCTGGCACGCGTCGCCGCACTCTTCTCGCGTCGCGGATTCAACATCTCCTCACTTGCGGTCGGAGGCACGGAGATCGCGGGGATCTCCCGAATGACGATCGTCGTCACCGTCGACGAGTTCCCGCTCGAGCAGGTGACGAAGCAGCTGAACAAGTTGATCAACGTCATCAAGATCGTCGAGCAGGACGTCGACTCGTCGGTTGCCCGCGAATTGGTGCTCATCAAGGTGCGCGCCGACTCGACCGTGCGCAGCGAGGTCATCGAGACCGTGAACCTCTTCCGCGCCAAGGTGATCGACGTGTCACCCGAGGCTGTCACGGTCGAGGCCACGGGTACGCGCTCCAAGCTGGATGCGCTGCTGAAGATGTTGGACCCCTATGGAATTCGAGAAATAGTTCAGTCGGGAGTCGTTGCCGTCGGACGTGGACCGAAATCGATCACTGCGTCGCGTTAGCGACCACATGTGATGAACATGCTCAAACAAGAGGAAAGGTATTAACCAGTGGCAGTCGAGATGTTCTACGACGACGATGCTGATCTGTCGATCATCCAGGGCCGCAAGGTCGCCGTCATCGGATACGGAAGCCAGGGCCACGCGCACTCGCTGAGCCTGCGCGACTCGGGCGTCGACGTCCGCATCGGCCTGAAAGAGGGATCGAAGTCCCGCGCCAAGGCAGAGGAGCAGGGCCTGAAGGTCGGCACCCCCGCCGAGGTCTCCGCGTGGGCCGACGTGATCATGGTGCTGGCACCGGACACCGCGCAGGCGTCGATCTTCAAGGAAGAGATCGAGCCGAACCTGAAGGACGGCGACGCGCTGTTCTTCGGTCACGGCCTGAACATTCACTTCGATCTGATCACGGCTCCCGAGTTCGTCACGGTCGGCATGGTCGCTCCCAAGGGGCCGGGCCACCTCGTGCGTCGTCAGTTCGTCGACGGCAAGGGTGTTCCCGCGCTCATCGCGATCGACCAGGACCCGAAGGGTGAGGGTCAGGCGCTGGCACTGTCGTGGGCCAAGGGCATCGGTGGCACTCGCGCCGGCGTCATCAAGACCACGTTCAAGGAAGAGACCGAGACCGACCTGTTCGGTGAGCAGGCTGTGCTGTGCGGCGGTACCGAAGAGCTGATCAAGACGGGCTTCGAGGTCATGGTCGAGGCCGGCTATGCGCCGGAGATGGCGTACTTCGAGGTGCTGCACGAGCTGAAGTTGATCGTGGACCTGATCTACGAAGGCGGCATCGCGCGCATGAACTACTCGGTGTCGGACACCGCGGAGTTCGGTGGCTACCTGTCCGGGCCCCGTGTCATCGACGCGGACACCAAGAAGCGGATGCAGGCCATCCTCGCCGATATTCAGTCCGGTGAGTTCACCCGTCGTCTCGTCGCCAACGTCGAGAACGGCAACACCGAGCTCGAAGGCCTGCGCAAGGCCAACTCCGAGCACCCCATCGAGGTCACCGGCAAGAAGCTGCGCGACCTGATGAGCTGGGTCGACCGCCCGATCACCGAGACGGCCTGATCCGACGTCGAATCCGATGTAACCCGAGTGAAGGGCATCCGTGAGGGTGCCCTTCACTCGTTCGACGAGGGTGAACCCCACTCGGTTCCCCTCGGCCTCTAAACTTGTCCCGCACCGCACACGCAAGACCCGATCGACCGCTACCGTCACCTCGACCTATCTAGGGAGTTCTTCACGTGAGCCAGCCAGGCCGTCCTGTCGTTCTGATCGCCGACAAACTTGCGCAGTCCACTGTCGAGGCACTCGGCGACGGCGTCGAGGTTCGCTGGGTCGACGGCCCGGACCGCCCGGCACTGCTCGCCGCGGTCCCCGAGGCCGACGCGATTCTCGTCCGCTCCGCGACCACGGTCGACGCGGAAGTGCTCGCAGCCGGCACCAACCTCAAGATCGTTGCTCGCGCAGGCGTCGGCCTGGACAACGTGGACGTACCCGCAGCCACCGAGCGCGGAGTACTCGTCGTCAACGCACCGACGTCCAACATCCACACCGCCGCCGAGCACGCCGTCACACTGCTGCTGTCCGCCGCCCGCCAGATTCCCGCGGCCGACGCCACCCTCCGTCAGCACGAGTGGAAGCGCAGCAAGTTCAACGGCGTCGAGATTTTCGGCAAGACCGTCGGTGTCGTCGGACTCGGCCGTATCGGTCAGCTCTTCGCGCAGCGTCTCGCCGCGTTCGAGACCCACATCATCGCCTACGATCCCTACGTTTCCGCTGCTCGTGCCGCGCAGCTCGGCATCGAGCTCGTCAGCCTCGACGAACTGCTGACCCGCGCCGACATGTTCTCCGTGCACCTGCCGAAGACCCCCGAGACCAAGGGAATCATCGGCAAGGAAGCTCTCGCGAAGACCAAGCCCGGTGTCATCGTCGTCAACGCAGCGCGCGGCGGACTCGTCGACGAGCAGGCCTTGGCCGACGCCATCACCAGCGGCCACGTCTTCGCCGCAGGCATCGACGTCTACGCCTCCGAACCGTGCACGGACAGCCCGCTGTTCGAACTCCCGCAGGTCGTGGTGACCCCGCACCTCGGAGCCTCGACCACCGAGGCTCAGGACCGTGCCGGCACCGACGTCGCCAAATCCGTGCTGCTCGCTCTCGCAGGGGAATTCGTCCCCGACGCCGTCAACGTCAAGGGCGGCGCCGTCGGCGAAGAGGTCTCGCCGTGGCTCGAGATCGTCCGCAAGCAGGGCGTGCTGCTCGGCGCCCTGTCCGACGAACTTCCCGCGTCGCTGTCCGTCGACGTGCGCGGAGAACTCGCTGCCGAGGACGTCGAGATCCTGAAGCTCTCGGCGCTGCGTGGACTGTTCTCCGCCGTGATCGAGGACTCCGTTACCTTCGTCAACGCTCCCTCGCTCGCCGAGGAGCGCGGCGTCACCGCGGAGGTCACCAAGGCACCCGAGAGCGAGAATCACCGCAGCGTCGTCGACATCCGCGCCGTCTACGGCGACGGATCCGTCCTCAACGTCGCAGGAACGCTCACCGGCACCACACAGGTCGAGAAGATCGTCAACATCAACGGACGCAACTTCGACCTTCGCGCCGAGGGCAAGAACCTCATCGTCAACTACACCGACCAGCCCGGCAGCCTGGGCCGTATCGGCACGTTGCTCGGCGACGCAGGAATCGACATCCAGGCGGCAGCACTGAGCCAGGACTCCGAGGGTGACGGCGCGACCATCCTGCTCCGCGTCGACAAGGACGTACCGTCCGAGCTCAGCTCGAGCATCGCATCGGCCGTGGGTGCGTCGACCATCGAACTCGTGGATCTTTCCTGACCGTCTCTCACCCCTGATCGCTCGACAAGAACGAGGAGTACATGAAGCTCGCCGTCATCGCCGGAGATGGAATCGGCCCCGAGGTCGTCGACCAAGCACTGCAGGTGCTCGACGTCGTCGTCCCCGGAGTCGAGAAGACCGAGTACGACCTCGGTGCACGCCGCTACAACGCGACCGGCGAGCTTCTTCCGGACTCCGTGCTGGACGAGATCCGAGGCCACGACGCAATCCTGTTGGGTGCCATCGGAGATCCGTCGGTCCCCAGCGGCGTGCTCGAGCGCGGACTGTTGCTTCGTGCACGGTTCGAGCTCGATCACCACATCAACCTGCGTCCGGCAAAGTTGTACCCCGGCGTGACCGGGCCGCTCGCGGGCAACAAGGACATCGACGTCGTCGTCGTCCGTGAAGGCACCGAGGGTCCCTACACCGGAAACGGCGGGGCGCTCCGGGTGAACACCCCGCACGAGGTGGCCACCGAGGTCAGCGTCAACACCCGCTACGGCGTCGAACGCGTCGTCCGTGACGGATTCGCGCGGGCCGTGGCACGCAGGAAGCACCTCACGCTGCTGCACAAGACCAACGTGCTGACGTTCGCCGGCAGCCTCTGGGCACGTACGGTCGAGGAAGTCTCCACGGAATTCCCGGACGTCGAGGTCGCCTACCAGCACATCGACGCTGCGATGATCCACCTGGTCACCGACCCGGGCCGGTTCGACGTCATCGTCACCGACAACCTCTTCGGTGACATCGTCACGGACCTCTCCGCTGCAGTCAGCGGCGGCATCGGCCTGGCCGCCAGCGGAAACATCGACGCGACGCGAACCAACCCGTCGATGTTCGAACCGGTCCACGGCAGCGCGCCCGACATCGCAGGACAGGGCAAAGCCGACCCGACCGCAGCCATCCTGTCGGTATCCCTGCTGCTGGCACACCTCGGCGACACCGCAAATGCAGAGCGCGTCGAAGCTGCCGTCGCCGCCGACCTCGCCTCCCGAGGTTCGGCCGCAGCAAGCACCGCCGACATCGGAGCCAGAATCGCAGCAGCGCTGTAGCAGCTGTTACCCCCTGTCTTCGGAGCGAAAGTGCCGTTCGGTCAGTCAGGGCGGTTTCTAGTGGTGGATGCGCCGACCAGCTCTGCGATTTTTTCCAACGGCGGTCTGTAGCCTAGCGTTGCTCTGGGGCGTTCGTTCAGCTCCAGGGCAACGCGCTGCAGATCTTCGGCGGAGTGGACCGACAGGTCGGTGCCT
>NZ_NPFZ01000007.1:0-29300 GCF_002259425.1 Rhodococcus sp. 14-2470-1a | reverse complement strand
ACCCACCGACACCGCCCGCACCCGAATCCGACTCCTCCGCCGAAAACTACGACAACACAAAACCATCCAACACCTCCGCGAACGAAAGAAACCACCACCGTTCTGATCTACGAAGGCGGTCGATCGTCCTCGGGTACTCGGTATTTGCCGCCGCGGATCACATACACCGCGTATCCGGCGATGCCGAGCACGTACGCGACGGTCGGAGCCGCGAGGACCCACGTCGACACCGACCCGTCGTCGGATCCTGTTGTTCCGGCGACCACGGTCATCCACGTCAAGAGGGCGATAGTCGCGGCGCCGATCCATTCGAGATCCTCGGCGATCATGCGATGAACGACCACGGGGATTCCGTTCGAGTGACGGTGCCGGACCCATCGAAATGTGCCGGGACGTCTCCGTCGGGTGCCGCGGCGACGAAGATGCGTCCCGGCCGTTCCTCATCGCCGACAATTCTACGAAGGTGCCCGGTGACCGCTGATGCCGGTGGTGAGGAGGGCGGCGAGCTCGGCGTACGCCTGGGAGTCGTCGAGGCCGGTGTGTTCGGAGATCTCACGCGATTGAATGCGCGCCATTGTCGATGCGGCGACGTCGGCGACGAATGCGGCATGGACGCTGCGGACTTCACCCGCGGCGGCACCGTCGTCGATCAGGTCTTGAACGCGTTGGGCGGCGAACGCAGTGTTCTGCTCGTAGATTTCGCGGGCAGGAGGGAAGGCGGCGAGGTCGTCCATGAACTGTCGTGATGCCGGCTGCAGGGCGATTCCCACCGCGGTCAGGTACGCGGTCAGGCGGTTGCCGAAACCGTCTATCCCGACGATCGCTGACTCGACGCGGTCCGTTGCTCCGCGGAAGAAGTGCACGGTTGCCGCTCGAACGAGTTGTTCCTTGCTGCCTGCCAGGGTGTAGAGCGTCGATTTGCTGCAGCGGAGGCGCCCCGAGATATCGTCGAGTGTGAGGTAAGCGAACCCTTCGCTCAACAAGAGGTCGACGAGTTGGTCGAACAGTTGGGCACGGCGGGCCGTCGCGTGAGCTGCGGTCATGAAGCATGACAGTACTGCAGTGGGCGATTCAGTATCATCTGCAGTACTGTGATGGGACCGTCAGTACTGTGAGGAGTTCGAAAGTGCCTGTCGATCGTTTGTTGCCCACCGAGGAAGCCCGCGACCTCATTCAGCTCACGCGCGATGTCGCGGACAAGGTGTTGGATCCCATCGTCGACGAGCACGAGAAGAACGAGACCTATCCCGAAGGTGTGTTCGGCACCCTCGGTGAAGCCGGGCTGTTGAGCCTCCCGTTCCCGGAGGAGTGGGGCGGCGGTGGCCAGCCGTACGAGGTCTACCTGCAGGTGCTGGAAGAACTGGCGGCCCGCTGGGCGGCGGTGGCCGTTGCGGTCAGCGTGCACAGCCTCGCGTGCTCCCCGCTGCTGGCGTTCGGAACCGAGGAGCAGAAGCAGCGCTGGCTTCCGGACATGCTGGGCGGCAGTCTCGTCGGCGCATACAGCTTGTCCGAGCCGCAGGCCGGATCCGACGCCGCCGCGTTGACCTGCAAGGCGACAGCCAAGGACGACGGATACGTCGTCAACGGCGCCAAGGCGTGGATCACGCACGGCGGTATCGCAGATTTCTACAACCTCTTCGCCCGCACCGGTGAAGGGTCGAAGGGTATTTCCTGCTTCCTCGTTCCCAAGGATCAGGAGGGGCTCTCCTTCGGCAAGCCGGAGGAGAAGATGGGTCTGCACGCAGTGCCTACCACGTCGGCGAACTACGACAATGCCTTCGTCTCGGCGGAGCGACGTCTCGGCGCCGAGGGGCAGGGCCTCCAGATCGCCTTCAGCGCACTCGATTCCGGCCGCTTGGGAATTGCTGCGGTCGCCGTGGGTATTGCGCAGGCAGCGCTGAACGACGCAGTCGCCTATGCCAACGAGCGCACGACGTTCGGCAAGAAGATCGTCGATCATCAGGGCCTCGGGTTCCTGCTGGCCGACATGACGGCCGCGGTCGACTCCGCGAGGGCCACCTACATCGATGCTGCGCGACGTCGGGACGCCGGGTTGGACTACTCGCGGGGCGCATCCGTCGCGAAACTCGTCGCAACCGACGCCGCCATGAAGGTCACCACCGACGCGGTCCAGGTGTTCGGCGGGTACGGCTACACGCGGGACTTCCGCGTCGAACGGTACATGCGCGACGCCAAGATCACTCAGATCTTCGAGGGCACCAACCAGATTCAGCGCCTTGTCATCGCACGGAGTCTGCGGAACTGATGCCTGTGCGGTGGATCCGTCTACTGCAGTTCGTGGACGGTCTGCTTCCCTTTGAGCCAGCGATTGGGTAGCCGACCGACCAACTCGCCCAACGGATTCACCGCCTGCGACAAGATCTCGACCGAATCCTGCAGGATGTCGATGCTGACGCCCATGCGTTCGATGTTGGGTGCCAGCTGCGACAAGGTTTCGGTCAAGGTCACGAGCTGATCGAGCGGACCACCCTTCGCGGTCAACCTCTCGATGGCACCGCCCTCGGCGAGCAGCTGTTCCAACAGGCCGCCTTCCTGGGTGGCGCGTTCGATGATGCCGTCCTCGCGAGTCAGAAGTTCGAGCGGCCCGTCCTTGGCGGTGAGGCGTTCGAGGGGGCCGTCGACGGCGGTGATCCGATCGAGAAGTCCGCCGTCGGCAAGCAGCCGTTCGAGCGGACCGTCCTCGGCGAGCAGCCGGTCCAGCGGTCCGTCGGTGGCGGTCACGCGATCGACGGGTCCGCCGGGTGCCAGCAACCGTTCGAGCGTGCCTTCCTCCGACGTCAACCTGTCGACGACGCCACCCGGCGCGAGCAGCCGGTCGAGTGGCCCGCCCTCACGCAGTGCGTTGCCCAACGCTCGGTCGTCCGAGGTGAGCTGACCCAGCTGGGACAGCAGCTGCATCGTGCCGCCCTTGGGATCGGTGAGCGAGGCCAGGTTGGCAGGCGTGGCTGCGCCGGTCTCGAGAGCGAATCGAGTGGTGGACAGAATCGCCCCCGAGACCTCCAGGGCAGTTTCCGCGATGGCAATCCCAGCGCGTGCAGGCAGTGTGATCGCGGACACCCAGTTCATGGAAGTTACTGTAACTGCTGGATCGGTCAGTGCAGCAGCTTCAGCCCGACGACGCAGCCGACGATGCCCACGAGCAGCGCGACCTTGATCCACGACGACGATTCGTCGCCCGTGATCATCGCGTAGGCGACGGTGAGGGTTGCGCCGATTCCGACCCAGACGGCGTATGCGGTGCCGACAGGCAGGGTACGCATCGCGACGGCCAGGCCGCCCATGCTGGCGACGAGGGCGACACCGAAGACGATCGTGGGAACGGGACGCGAGAAACCGTCGGACTTGCCGAGGGCGGTTGCCCACACTGCTTCTAGTACGCCGGAGATGACAAGAATGACCCAAGCCATGAGAAAACACTCCCATGCACCGTCTTGTCGCTGGCCGGGTACGGTGCGCTCGTCCGCTGGTCCCACTGTGTCGAATTCAGCAAGACTGGTACTAGGGTACCACTAATAGGCGTACGTGTTCTCGGGTTCGTCGATCTGCTCGACGCCGGTCACCGCCATCGTCGGAATGTTGCCCGTCTCCGGAGACGACTCACCGACGGTTCCGCGCACCCGTAGCCACTCGCCCTCGACGTCTCGGTCCAGGTGGATGCGGATGGATCGCGCGTCGGCTGCGCAGCAGATGATCAAAATGCGCGCCAGATCGACACTGCCGTCCGGGTTCTCCACTCGAATACCCGTCACGGTGATCTCGCGATCGTCGAGGCTGCCCGTGCTGTCCCTCGCGGCGCGCTGCACGACGTCGAGCAGTGGTACTTCGGGCGCTTCGCCGTCGGGCAACGGTGGAAACGCAGTGCGCTGCACAGGACCGGCCGCGACCACCCGATCCGACACCGACGACACGTCGAGTGCGGGCGGCGCGACGAACAGAATCAACGCCGCCGGAAGAAGCAACATCCAGTACGGACGAGAGCTGTGGGCGTGGTCGTCGTCCGCCGGTCCTCCTCGCCGGACGTCGCGCACGATCGCCACCAACGCCAAGCCGACGATGAAAATCCCGCTGGCCAGCAGGTAGGGGTGCAGGCTCGGCTTCACGTACCGCAGGAAGCTTCCGTCCACGGAGATCTTGACCATCGCGCCACCGACGAGCAGAAGCAGGACGTTCTGCGTCTCCCGCCTCATCGGGCACCCAGAACGAGAAGCCCGACGGAGGTGGCGCACGCCACCGCGACGACGAAGGTGACCGGGGCGAATCGGGCGACGAATCCACGTCCGAAACTGCCCGCCTGCATCGCCATCAATTTGACGTCGACCGCGGGGCCGACGACGAGGAACACCAGCCGGGGGAGCAGAGGCAGCATCGACATGCTCGCTGCGACGAAGGCGTCGGCCTCCGAACACAACGCGAGGACGACGGCCAGAACTGCCATCACCAGAATCGCCAGGAGCATCTGCCCGGCGAGGTGCTCGAGGATGGAATCGGGAACGACGATGTGCAGCAGTGCCGCGGCTCCGGCTCCGAGGACGAGGAAGGCGCCCGCCTGCATCAGGTCGTGTCGGGCGGATTCGGTGAACACTTCCCATTTCGACCGCGAGGAATCGTGGCTGTGATCGGCAAATTTCTTCGTGATCCACTCGGCACGTCCGATTCTGGCCCACAACCAGCCCATCACCAGGGCGGTGGCCAGCGATGCGAGAAATCTCGCCAACACCATCCGCGGTTCACCGGGGAACGCGACAGCCGTCGACACCAGCACCACAGGGTTGATGGCAGGTGCGGACAGTAGGAATGCGAGCGCCGCCGACGTCGGCGCACCCTGGTCCATCAGACGGCTGGATACCGGAACGGCGCCGCATTCGCACCCCGGCAGGGCCATTCCGGCCAGGCTGGAGACACCGACAGCAGCTTTCTCGTCGGCCGGCAGCAGTCGTTTCAGAACCCGCGGCGAGACGAACGCGGCGATCGCGCCGCTGACCAGCACGCCGAGCACCAGAAACGGGGTTGCCTGAACGAAGACGCCCAGGAAGATCGTCGCACCTGTTCGGAGCTCGGGAAAGGAGTTCACCGCCGTGACCAGCTGATCCCGGAACACGATCGCGCACACGAGCAGAAGTGCGAATACGTGCATGGAATTGATGCGGCGGGCCGGACTCGCCGAGGTGTCCGTCGTCGCCATCGCCGTCCATCATGCACCCCGTGCGGCACTCACAGAAACCTCACAGCGAGAGTGCAGCAAGTGCGCAGGCTGCGGGTCCAGAATGGGTACGTGAGCGAAACACCTGAGGCCCGTGTGCTGGTCGTCGACGACGAACCGACGATTCTGGAACTGCTGTCTGTCAGTCTGCGATTCCAGGGGTTCGACGTCCAGACCGCATCGTCCGGGCCCGAAGGGCTCGACAAAGCGCGCACCTTCCGTCCCGAAGCGGTCATCCTCGACGTCATGATGCCGGGGATGGACGGGTTCGGTCTGCTGCGCAGGCTGCGCGCCGACGGCGTCGACGCGCCCGCGCTGTTCCTGACCGCTCGCGATTCAGTGGAGGACAAGGTCTCGGGCCTGACGCTCGGCGCCGACGATTACGTCACCAAACCGTTCAGCCTCGAAGAGGTGGTTGCTCGGCTGAGGGTCATTCTGCGTCGATCCGGAAAGACGGAGGAGACTGCACCGTCGCGAATCTCGTTCGCGGACATCGAACTCGACGACGACACCCACGAGGTGTGGAAGGCAGGCGAGCCGGTTGCACTCTCGCCGACGGAATTCACGCTGCTCCGGTACTTCATGGTCAACGCGGGCACCGTGCTGAGCAAGCCGCGAATCCTGGATCACGTGTGGCACTACGACTTCGGCGGTGAAGTCGGTGTCGTCGAATCCTACGTGTCCTATCTGCGCCGCAAGGTGGACACCGGGGACACCAGACTCATCCACACTCTGCGTGGTGTCGGCTACGTCATGCGGCAGCCGCGGTGAAGAAACTGCCGACGCCCAGGGACGTTCCGCTACGGTTCACGCTCGTCGCGGCACTGCTGCTTCTCGTCGCGACCGGGCTGCTGGCGTCCGGTGTCGCAGTGACGTCCGCGCTGCAGCAATCGCTCGTCGAACGCGTCGACAAGAGCTTGTTCGACGCGTCCCGCGTGTGGGCGGAACCCCGGAACCCGGACATGCCACCGCCGTCGGAGTCCAGGCGACCACCGGCGGACTTCTACGTGAAAGCGACCGACACCGACGGCCAGATCAGGATCGAGGAGGACGCCGGGCAGAACGTTCCCGACGTCGACGGCGTCGACACGTCTCGGCCCACCACGGTCGGTTCCGTCGACGGAGACGAGGAGTGGCGAGCCTTCAGCGTCACCAACTCCCAGGGCACCACCGTGGTTGCGCAGAGTCTGACACCCACCAAGATCACGGTCGATCGTTTGGTGGTGCTTCAGTTGATCATCGGGACCATAGTTCTGGCACTTCTCGCGGTGCTGGCGTACTTCGTCGTCCGCCGCAGTCTGCGTCCACTCGTGCAGGTCGAGGAAACAGCGGCCGCGATCGCAGCCGGTGACCTGCACGAGCGGGTGCCGGAGCGGAGTTCGCGCACCGAGATCGGCAAGCTGTCGATTGCGTTGAACGGCATGCTTACTCGCATTCAGCAGGCGTTCGCGGCGAGCGAGGCGTCCGAGGAGGCGGCCCGCGCATCCGAGGACAAGATGCGGCGCTTCGTCGCCGACGCGAGTCACGAACTACGCACACCACTGACGACGATTCGAGGATTCGCGGAGCTGCATCGGCAAGGCGCGATGAGCGACATCACGTTGTTGATGAACCGAATCGAGGGTGAATCGGCACGCATGGGTTTGCTCGTGGAGGATCTGCTGATGCTCGCCAGGCTCGACGCGCAACGCCCGTTGGAGGCTCGATCCGTCGACGTGCTCACCATCGCTGCCGACGCCGTGCACGACGCCCGGGCCGTCGCTCCCGAACGCGACATCTCACTGAAAGTCGTCTCAGGGCCCGGCATTCCCGAGGTGACCGGTGACGACGCACGGCTACGTCAGGTAGTGGCCAACCTCGTCGGAAATGCTGTTCGGCACACTCCGTCCGATGCGTCCATCGAGGTCCGTGTGGGCACCACGGACACGTCGGTGCAACTCGAGGTCAGCGACACCGGGCCCGGCTTGTCGGCCGAGGAATCGGCGCACGTCTTCGAGCGCTTCTATCGCGCGGACAGCTCCCGTACTCGTGAAAGTGGGGGCAGCGGACTGGGATTGTCGATCGTCGCGGCCCTCGTCGCCGCGCACGGCGGAACCGTTACCGTCGACAGTACGCCGGGCCTGGGCGCAACCTTCCGGGTGGAACTGCCCCGGGTGAATCAGGACCGGGTCGACTAGGCCCGGCGGCGGCAGGCAAGAACCACCAGCGCGCCGACGATGGACGCGGCGGTGGTGAACAGCACTGCGCTGTTCCACCCCTCGACGAGCCCGGCGACGCTGGGCGTTCCGGTCGGAACAGCGAGCACGGCAACCACGGTGACGCCGACGGCCGAACCCACGTATCGAGCAGTGTTGTTGGCGCCACTACCCATGCCTGCACGCCCGGCGGGCACGCTGGCCACGGCCTCGCGCCCGAGGGCTGCGTTGAGGACACCGCTGGAGACACCGGCGACGAGCAGGCCGGGCAGCAGGCGAGACCACGTCGAGTCCTCGGACAGACCGAGAAGAAAGAGCTGCCCGACGGCGACGCCGAGCAGTCCGACGGCCAATTGTGTTCCGCCCGAGATGCTCGGCGGAATTCTCCGAGCGAGCAGAGCTGTGACGACCGACGTGCCGGACCACGCGAACATCAGCAGTGCAGCTTCCAATGCTTGGATACCGTAGGCATTTCCGAGGAATCCGGACACGTACGACATCAGGGCAATGACGCCGGCACCGGTCATGAGTGCCGCGAAGGTCGCTGCGACGAACGGGGGATGAGCGAACAGCGACAGGTCCAGCATCGCCGTGCTGCTTCGTAATTCGACAATGACGAACATGCTCAGTAGCAGTGCTGCGACGACGAACAATCCGATGGGCAGAGGGTCTGCCCATCCCTGGCGCCCCTCGACCAACGCAGCCAGCAGCGCACTGACGCCGAGGCCGAGCAGAAGCGCGCCCGCCGGATCGAGGCCTCGCGGAACGTCGGTTCTCGACTCGACGACGAAGCGGTGCGAGACGTAGGCCAGCACAGCTGCGGCGACCGCGAGCACGACGTACGCATCGCGCCAGGTGGCGATACGATCGAAACCGGCCGCGATCAGCGGCCCGAGGGCAATGCCTGCGCCGACGCTGGCGCCCCAGATCCCGCTTGCGCGCGCCCGCAGCGGGCCGACCGGGTGAGTGTGCGCGATGATCCCGAGGCTCGACGCGACGAGTGCTGCGCCGCCGATGCCCTGTGCGATGCGGGCGATCACGAAGATCAGTGTGGTGGGGGCAACCGCGCAGGCAACGGAACCCGCGGCGAGCACGACCGCGCCGATCGCGAACGTCCGACGGCGTCCGAAATCGTCGGCGACGGTTCCCGCGGTCAACAGAGCAGCACCGAGCCCGATGCTCATCGAGCTCAGAATCCAGGTCTTCCCGGCAGCGTCACTTCCGAGGGTCGTCGCCGTCGGATTGATGGTCGCCAAGGGCGCTGTGAACGCCACCAGGGTCAGCAGAGTGCCGAGCGACGCGATCACAAGTGAGCGTCGTTGCACGGTGGACGGGTCGGTGGTGGTCATGGTTCCCCTTGGTTCGGTGACCGAACTGTAACCGCGCGATTGGGTTCGGTCAACAGACCATTCGGGTAGGCTTCCGTGCATGGCCCTCGGCGTCGACTACGTACATCAGGATTGCTCGATGGCACGTGCGCTCGAACTCGTCGGCGAGCGCTGGACGCTTCTCATCGTGCGTGACTCGCTGTTCGGTGTACGACGGTTCTCGGACTTCCAGACCCATCTGGAGATGTCGAAGGCCGTCCTCACGCAGCGGCTCGCAGGCCTCGTCGACGCTGGATTGCTCGAGCGTGTACCTCACGGCGGCCGCGACGAATACGTTCCGACGACAGCGCTCGAGGGGTTGTGGCACGTGGTCTTCGCGCTGAACGACTGGGGCGGTACCCAGGTTCCGTCGCCGGGCGGTGCGCGTCGGGAATTCCTGCACGCAGACTGCGGCACCCTGCTGACCGGCCCCGGTCTGTGCACCCGTTGCGCGCTCGCGCCTGGCCCCCGCGATGTGCTGATGCGTCCCGGGCCCGGAATCGGTGGCACCGTGCGGCCGAACGCAGTGTCCGCGGCCTTGCGTTCGACGCGACGGTTGCTCGACCCGATCAGGTAGGGACGTTCGCCCCGTAACCCAGGTCGGTCAGTGCAGACTTGATCTTCCGCGCTGCCTCGTCCTGGGACTCGGCCGACGGACTCGGGTCCGCGCCGGAGATGTCGAAGTTCCCCATCTCGAACGCCGGGAACACGTGCAGGTGCAGATGCGGCACTTCCAGTCCGGCGATCAGGAACCCTGCCCGCGGCGCGTCGAAGCCCTGGACCACCGCTCGACCGATCTTCTGTGCAACCGACGTCAATTTGCCGAACACCGCGCCGTCGACGTCCTGCCACTGGTCGATTTCCTCGCGCGGCACGATCAGGGTGTGCCCCTGAGTGACGGGAGCGATGGTCAGGAACGCGACGACGTCGTCGTCCTCCCAGACGAATCGTCCCGGAATCTCTCCACTGATGATCTTGCTGAATACCGATGCCATGCGCCCAACCCTATGCGGCGTGCGGGACCCATGGGTCATTCCGCAGGCTCCACTCCGGCGGCACAGGAAACTGCCAGCTTGGATCCAGGCTGGTCGCAGGCAGGCAGACGAATCTGTGGTTCATGACATCGAACTCGCTACTCCGAGCAGGTGGCCGTGAGCCCAGCTCGTCCCCGGGTGACGCTGCGACGGCCGTCCTCGAGGTGGTCATTCCGGTCTACAACGAGGAGGCGGATCTCGAGCAGTGCATTCGTAGACTGCACACGCACCTCGAGGGCACCATTCCCTTCCGCGCCCGGATCACCATCGCAGACAACGCCAGCACCGACGCCACACTCGACGTCGCCCGGCGATTGGCGGCCGAGATCGACGGCGTGCACGTCCGCCACCTCGACGAAAAGGGACGTGGCCGAGCGCTGAAAGCGGTGTGGCTGGAGTCCGATGCCGACGTCGTTGCCTACATGGACGTCGATTTGTCCACGGATCTGAACGCGTTGATGCCTCTGATCGCTCCGCTGCTGTCCGGGCACTCCGATCTCGCGATCGGTTCACGCTTGAGCCGATCGTCGCGGGTGGTGCGCGGAGCGAAGCGTGAATTCATCTCTCGCAGTTACAACATCATCCTGCGTACCTCGCTGCGTGCGCGGTTCTCCGACGCGCAGTGCGGCTTCAAGGCGATGCGCACCGATGTCGCGCGGACACTGTTGCCGCTCGTGGAGGACAACGGCTGGTTCTTCGACACCGAACTGCTCGTCATCGCCGAGAAAGTGGGTCTGCGGATTCACGAGGTGCCGGTCGATTGGGTCGACGACCCCAACAGCAGCGTGAACATCGTCGACACCGCCGTGAAGGACCTCGAAGGATGCTGGCGAGTGGGCCGAGCATTGGCGTCGGGCGCATTGCCGGTCGCGGAGTTGCGCAAGAGTCTCGGACGGGAGCCGCTCGTGGCCGGAGTACCGCACGGAATGGTCGGGCAATTGGTCCGATTCGGAATCATCGGCGTCGCAAGCACGGTCGCCTACGCGCTGCTGTATCTGATTCTGCACCCGCTCATCGGTGCACAGGCCGCCAACTTCCTCGGATTGTTGATCACCGCCGTCCTCAACACGGCGGCGAACCGGGCCTTCACGTTCGGAATACGTGGGGCCGAGAATGCCGGCCGGCACCAACTGCAGGGGCTGTTGGTGTTCGGCTTCGCACTGCTGGTCACCAGTGGTTCACTCGCCGCACTGCACGCCGCGGCACCCGACGTGTCGCGGCACGTCGAACTCTCGGTGCTCGTCGTTGCGAATCTCGTTGCAACGGTGTGCCGGTTCGTTGCCCTTCGTTGGGTGTTCCGTACCAAGGAGGACGCGTAGAAATGACGACGCTGATGCAACGACCCGTGGAGGAACCGACCCAGCAGACGCACTCTCGATGGGAATGGATCGGTCTTGCAGTGCTGTTGGTGGGTACGGCCGTGGCCTACATCTGGGGCCTCGGCGCGTCCGGTTGGGCGAACTCGTTCTACTCCGCGGCAGTGCAGGCCGGTTCGGTGTCCTGGAAAGCGTTCTTCTTCGGCTCGTCGGACGCGGCAAATTCCATCACCGTCGACAAACCACCCATGTCGTTGTGGTTGATGTCGTTGTCGGTTCGAGTCTTCGGACTCAGCTCCTGGGCGATGCTGATTCCGCAAGCACTGCTGGGTGTCGGTTCGGTCGCGCTTCTGTGGGCGACCATTCGTCGTCAGTTCGGTTCCGCCGCCGGTCTCCTCGCCGGACTGACCCTCGCAGTCACTCCCGTTGCGGCACTGATGTTCCGCTTCAACAATCCCGACGCTCTGCTGGTGCTGCTGATGATCGCCGCGGTGTGGGCATCGATGCGGGCCGTCGAGAACGGGCGTACTCGGTGGCTCGTGCTCACCGGAGTGTTCGTCGGGTTCGGGTTCTTGACCAAGCAGCTCCAGGTGATGCTCGTCATTCCGCCGATCGCGTTGATGTACCTCGCTTTCGGCCGGCCGAAGTTGGTCACCAGGCTGATGCAGCTCTTTGCCGCATTGGGCGCGGCGATCGTGTCGGCCGGCTGGTGGCTACTCGTCGTCGAACTGTGGCCGGCGTCGTCACGGCCCTGGATCGGGGGCTCGCAGGACAACTCCATCCTCGAACTGACCCTCGGATACAACGGTCTCGGCCGCCTCAACGGTGAGGAAACCGGAAGCGTGACCCCGGGTGGCGGCGCTGCCGGTGGCCCGGGCGGCGGTGCAGGAGGTGGCATGTGGGGTGAAACCGGCATCACGCGCATGTTCGACTCCTCGCAGGGCGGTCAGATCGCATGGCTCATCCCGTCGGCGCTGATCCTGTTGGTCGTCGGCCTCGTGATCCGCGGACGTGTTCGCCGCACCGATCCTCAGCGCGCGGCCTTGACGGTATGGGGCCTGTGGTTGCTGGTCACCGGTCTGACGTTCAGCTTCATGGCGGGCATCTTCCACTCCTATTACACGGTGGCACTGGCACCTGCTGTGGCAGCACTGATCGGCGCGGGCAGCGTGCTGGCGTGGCGCAACCGCGAGCGGTACTGGGTGCGCATCGCAATGGCAGTGTCGACCCTCGCCGCCGTGGCGACAGCCTGGGTTCTGCTCGGCCGCAGTGCGGACTTCGTGCCGTGGCTTCGGTGGGCGATCCTCGTCGTCGGCGTCCTCGGCGCGGTCACACTGCTCATCCCGGCGATGACACGTGGAAAACTTTCTGTCGCAGCCATTCTCGCAGTGATGTTCGCGGGCCTTGCGGGCCCGACCGCGTACGCACTCGACACCATCGCGACCCCGCACACCGGATCCATCGTCTCGGCCGGGCCGTCGACAGGAATGGGCGGTCCAGGCGGTATGGGCGGTGGCCGCGGAATGGGCGACGGCCGGATCCGCGACGGTCAATCTCGGATGCAGGGCTTCCCGATGCAGGACGGTCAGATGCCTGCAGGGCTTCCCGGCGGTGGCATGGGCGGGGCCGGTGGACTCCTCAGCGGCAGCACCCCGACCGAGGCGATCACCTCGTTGCTCGAACACGACGCAGACTCCTACACCTGGGTCGCGGCAGCCATCGGATCCAACAGTGCGTCGGGTTATCAGCTGGCGACCGAGGACCCCGTCATGGCGATCGGCGGATTCAACGGCACCGACCCGTCGCCGACGCTCGAGCAGTTCAAGGAGTACGTGGCCAACAGTGAGATCCACTACTTCATCGCAGGTGGAGGGATGGGTGAGTCCAGTTCCGGCACGTCCGCCGAGATCTCCGAGTGGGTCGCGGCGAATTACACGGCCACTACCGTCGACGGTGTGACGTTGTACGACCTGAGCTGACCATCTTTTTCTCCGATGGGAGTCGAGCCGATAGTCTGATGCACTGTGCGCGTACTCGTAATCGGTTCAGGTGCTCGTGAGCACGCCCTTCTCCTTGCGCTGAGCAAGGACCCTAAGGTCAGCAAACTGCTGGTCGCTCCCGGCAATGCAGGCACGGCGTCTATCGCCGAGCAGCATCCCGTCGACGTGGCGTCGGGTGCAGCGGTGACCGAGCTGGCTCGCAAGGTCGAGGCAGATCTCGTGGTCATCGGTCCCGAGGTCCCGCTCGTGCTGGGTGTTGCCGATGCTCTGCGTGAGGCCGGTATCGCCACGTTCGGACCGTCGGCCGACGCTGCTCGAATCGAAGGTTCCAAGGCGTTCGCCAAGGACGTCATGGCGGCAGCGGGTGTGCGGACGGCGCACAGTGAAATCGTCGACTCGCCGGCGAAGCTCGACGAAGCTCTCGATCGTTTCGGCCCCAACTGGGTCGTCAAGGACGACGGGCTCGCGGCGGGCAAGGGCGTCGTGGTCACCACCGATCGCCTCGCGGCCCGCGATCACGCTGCCGAGTTGCTCGAGACCGGGCATCCGGTGTTGCTGGAATCGTTCCTCGACGGACCCGAGGTGTCGCTGTTCTGCCTCGTCGACGGCGAGACAGTGGTTCCGCTTCTTCCGGCGCAGGATCACAAGCGCGTCGGCGACGGGGACACCGGTCCCAACACCGGTGGCATGGGCGCCTACACCCCGCTTCCGTGGCTGCCCGAGTCCGTCGTTCAGCAGATCGTCACCGAGGTGGTCGAGCCCGTTGCCGCCGAGATGGTGCGGCGTGGCTCACCGTTCTCCGGTCTGCTGTACGCGGGACTGGCGATCGGATCGCAAGGACCGGCAGTCGTCGAATTCAACTGCCGCTTCGGCGATCCCGAGACCCAAGCGGTGCTCGCCTTGTTGGACTCCCCGCTGGGCGAGGCCCTGAACGCAACGGCCACCGGCACGCTCGACTCGCTCGAGCCGCTGCAGTGGAAGAACGGCTCGGCCGTGACCGTGGTGGTCGCAGCCGAGAACTACCCCGGCCGTCCGCGTACGGGCGACGTCATCACGGGTGCGGATGCCGACGGTGTTCTCCACGCAGGCACCGCGCACAAGGACGGCGCAGTCGTCTCCGCCGGCGGCCGCGTGCTCAGCGTCGTCGGTTCGGGCGCGGACCTGGCGGAGGCCAGAGCGGACGCCTACGCCAAAATCGACGCAATCAAATTGCCGGGCAGTCACTACCGCACCGACATCGGCCTCGCCGCGCTCGAAGGGCGCATCTCACTCTGAGGACCCGATCCTGATGCTCCACTATCGAGTCGAATGCGCAGAAAACCGCGTATCCGTCGAAGGAATGGAGCGTCAGGCACCCCTGCTGCGCTGACGAGAACGCCTGTGGATGAACCGGTTACAACTCGAGCGGCTCGATCCGTGCCCGCGCACGGATGTCGTCCGGGGTGACCGAGGCAAGGGCGTCGAGGTAGGCCACCGAGAAAGATCCGGGCCCCGACGACGTGTGTTCCGCCACCTCCGCTGCCACCGCCACGTGCGTGTGTGCGGCGGTGAGTCCGGTCAGCGCATCCGGGGTGACGCCCAGGTAGGCAGCGACGAGTGCGCCCAGCGAGCATCCCGTTGTCGTGACCTTGGTCAGAAGGGGACTGCCACCGGCGACCGTGAGGCCCACTGGACCGCTGCTGCCGCGCCCGACGAGGTAGTCGATCGGTCCGGAGGCGGACACCGCGTCAGCGTGGTCGAGTAATGCGATCGCGGCCGGTACGGCGTCTTTCGAATCGACCGAGCTGTCGACTCCGCGTGTCGAGCTGCCCAGGCCTGCGAGTGCGACGATCTCGGAAGCGTTGCCGCGGACAGCCGTCGGGCGCCGGGTGAGCAGGTCGGCAGCCAGGGACGTGCGCCACGGAAGACCGCCGACGCCGACGGGGTCGAGTACCCAGGGTGTTCCGGCTGCCACCGCGCCGTCGGCGGCGAGAACGAAGGCCTCGGCAGTGCCGTCGTCGGGGGTGCCGAGATTGATCAGTACCCCACCTGCGATCGCGGCGAATGCGGCAGCTTCGTGCACGTTGTCGATGTGTGCGTTGCTCGCACCCGCCGCCAGGAGGACGTTGGTGACGAAGTTCGCCGAGACGACGTTGGTGAGTGACTGAACCAACGGGGTCGTCTCGCGCAGTGCGTCGAGGGCATCGGCGACGGTGTGTGCGGTGGGGTGTGTCATGCGAATCGACCTCGGATGGTTGGGCAGGCGTACCCCACGAACGTAGCGATAACCTCGATCGCGTGCGTACTCCGTCTTCCAGGTCCGAGATTCAGCCCTTTCACGTCATGGATGTGTTCAAGGCTGCTGCTGTGAGAGCTCGAACGCATGGGGACGTGCTGTCGCTTGCTGCGGGGCAACCGTCGACGCCTGCGCCGGCACCGGTGCTGAGGGCTGCTCGGGAGGCCCTGGACGGTCATCTGCTCGGGTACACGGAAACTCTCGGCATTCTGCCGCTTCGGGAAGCGATCGCGGCGTATCACTCGGCGGAGTCGAACATCGACGTGCACCCCGACGAGGTCGTGGTGACGACTGGATCGTCCGGCGCGTTCACGTTGCTGTTCCTCGCTGCGTTCGATGTCGGTGACACGGTGGTCATGGCCCGTCCGGGGTATCCCGCGTACCGGAACACTCTCGCTGCCCTCGGCTGCCGCGTGGTCGAGCTGGACTGTGGCGCCGAATCGCGATTCCAGCCGACCGTCGCGATGCTCGAAGAACTCCCCGAGCCGCCGAAGGGCCTGATCATCGCCGGTCCCGCCAACCCGACGGGAACGGTCGTCGACGCCGACGAGTTGGCCGCGATCGCCCGGTGGTGCGAGGCCAACGGAACCCTGCTGATCTCCGACGAGATCTACCACGGTATTTCCTACGGGGACGTGACGACGTCGAGCGCGTGGGAGACCTCGCGCACCTCGTCGGTCGTCATCGGATCGGTGTCCAAGTACTTCTCGATGACGGGGTGGCGGCTCGGGTGGATGCTGCTGCCGTCGCACCTGCACCGCGCGGTGGAGCGCCTGGCGTCGAACATGACCGTGTGCCCGCCTGCGATCTCGCAGGTAGCGGCCGTCGCGGCGTTCACCGAGGAGTCGCGCGCCGAGCTCGACGGTCACGTCCGGCGCTACGCCGTCAACCGGCGGATCCTGCTCGACGGATTGACCGCGGCCGGTGTCACCGACCTGGCGCCCGCCGATGGAGCGTTCTACGCCTACGCGGACATCGGTCACCTGACGCAGGACTCACGGGCGTGGTGCGAGCGCATCCTCGCCGAGACCGGTGTGGCTCTCGCCCCCGGCGTGGATTTCGACACCGTGCACGGCCACCACACCGTCAGGTTCTCGTTCGCCGGAACCACCGAGCACGTCGAAGAGGCGCTGACTCGCCTCGCGCCTGTGCTCTAGAGCCGGCTCAGGGCATCCTCGATGTCGGATCGTGAGACGTCTCGGTGGGTGACGAATCGTGTTCGTCCGACGACGCCGACCGCGGCTATCCCGAGATCGGCGAGCTCCGCGACGGTCAGTGGTCCGTCGGCGAGAACGATGTTGGTCTGGGGTTCGTCGACGGTCCAGCCGCGTTCGCGGAGACCGTCGGCGAGGAGACGGGCATGGGCGTGGTCGTCGGCGAGGGAGTCGACGGTGTCCAATGCCACCAGGCTCGCCGCGGCGAGTACTCCGCCCTGGCGAACTCCTCCGCCGAGCATCTTGCGGATGCGCCTGGCCTCGGTGATGCGGGCGGCGTCGGAAACGAGCATCGAACCCACCGGTGCACCCAATCCCTTGGACAAGCACACCTGGACGGTGTCGGCGCCGCGCGTCAGATCCGAGACCGGGACTCCGAGCGCCACGGCCGCATTCCACACGCGTGCGCCGTCGAGGTGCACCGACAGGCCCCTCTCGCGGGCCGCGGCCAGCAGGGCAGTCCATTCCTCGGCGTCGAACACGGCCCCGCCGGCGAAATTGTGGGTGTTCTCGAGGCACAGCAGCGTCGTGGTCAACGTGAAGTACGGGCCGTCGGACACCGCTGCGGCGACGGTCTCGGGCGTCGGGCGTCCCGGTCCCGCGTCGTGCGGCAGGATTCGAGGGATGCCTTGGGCGAGCCACGCGGCCGTGCCCAACTCGGAGTCGAGGACGTGCGCGTGTTCCGGCGCGAGGAATGCGTCACCTCGCCTCAGGTGCATCATCAGCGCGATCAGATTTCCCATCGATCCGCTGGGCACCCACAGCGCACTCTCGTACCCGAGAACGTCCGCAACACGCTCCTCCAGCCGGGCCATGGTGGGGTCGTGGTCGAGAACATCGTCGCCCACCTCGGCGTCGTACATCGCCTGCCGCATCTCCGGCGAAGGCCGCGTCACGGTGTCCGAACGGAGGTCGATGGTCGAAAAGTGCATGATCTTCAGGATTCCACACCGTTTACCCCAGAAGAACCGACGCGGGCTGGCACCATGATTCGAATGTCAGCAGGCCACACCGATTCGCCGAGCAAGGCGTCGGGTGCGACCCCGAAAGGGGAGCGTCGACGGCACGCACTGGCGTGCGCAGCGGCAGATCTGCTGGTGGAAGGCGGATTCGACGCGGTGCGTCACCGTTCCGTTGCCGCGAAAGCAGGACTGCCACTGGCGTCGACGACCTATTATTTCGAGTCGCTGGGTGATCTGATCGCCTGTGCCGTGGAGCTTCTGGGGACACGGGAACTCGAAGTGATGCGCGGCCGGATCGATTCGTTGGGAGACCTGGCGCACGACACCGATTCGACGGTCGCCCTGATCGTCGACCTCCTCATCGGGCCCCAGGGCGCGGTCGACGACGGTCCCGAACGCCTGATCGCGCGATACGAGCGTTTCATCGCCTCCGCCCGTCATCCGCAGCTCCGCGAAGTTCAGCTGCGGCTGCGCGCGCAGACCGACGACCTACTGACCGACGTCCTGCGCAGATCCGGTCGAATCGTGCAGGAGCAGCAACTCCGCCGCCTCGTCGCTGTAGTCGACGGGGCGGTGGTCGGAGCTCTCGGCGAAGTCGACCCGGAACCGCGGGCCATGGCGTCGTCGATGCTTCTCGCAGTCCTCGACGTTCTCGCTCCTGCCGGGGCTAGCTAGACTGGGCAGTCGTGACCATTCCGAATGTCCTCGCCACCCGTTACGCCAGCCCCGAACTGGTGGACCTCTGGTCTCCGGAACACAAGATCGTGCTCGAGCGCCAGCTCTGGATCGCGGTCCTCAAGGCTCAGTCCAGCCTGGGAGTCGACGTTCCGTCCTCCGCCGTCGCAGATTACGAACGCGTGCTGGATCAGGTGGACCTGCAGTCCATCGCCGAGCGCGAGCGCGTGACGCGCCACGACGTGAAGGCACGCATCGAGGAGTTCAATGCTCTGGCCGGCCACGAGCACATCCACAAGGGTCTGACCAGCCGCGACCTGACCGAGAACGTCGAGCAGCTGCAGATTCTGCGGTCCCTCCAGCACATCCACGCACACGGTGTCGCCGTCGCAGCGAGGCTCGCGGAGAAGGCGGCCGAGTACTCGTCGATCGTGATGGCGGGAAGAAGCCACAACGTCGCAGCCCAGGCGACAACGCTCGGCAAGCGTTTCGCATCCGCCGCGGACGAGACGCTGATCGCTCTGGTCCGCCTGCAGGAACTGATCGCGCGCTACCCGCTTCGCGGAATCAAGGGCCCGATGGGCACCGCGCAGGACATGCTCGATCTGTTCGGCGGCGACTCGGCCAAGCTGACCGCGCTCGAGCGGATCGTCGCCGATCACCTCGGTTTCCGGCACGTCCTGACGAGCGTCGGTCAGGTGTATCCGCGTTCCCTCGATCACGAGGTCGTCTCTGCACTCGTCCAGCTCGGTGCGGGACCTTCGTCGTTCGCACACACCGTTCGGTTGATGGCGGGCCACGAGCTGGTCACCGAGGGCTTCCAGCCGGGCCAGGTGGGGTCGTCGGCGATGCCGCACAAGATGAACACCCGCTCCTGCGAGCGCGTCAACGGTCTGCAGGTCGTGCTCCGCGGGTACGGATCGATGGCCGCCGAACTCGCCGGTGCACAGTGGAACGAAGGCGACGTCTTCTGCTCTGTCGTCCGCCGAGTGGCACTTCCCGACGCGTTCTTCGCCATCGACGGCATGATCGAGACGTTCCTGACCGTGCTCGACGAGTTCGGCGCGTACCCGGCCGTCATCGCCAAGGAACTGCAGCGCTACTTGCCGTTCCTGGCCACGACGAAGGTGCTCATGGCCTCCGTGCGTGCCGGCGTCGGCCGTGAGACGGCGCACGAGGCCATCAAGGAACACGCGGTGGCCGTCGCGCTCGCGATGCGGGAGCAGGGCCAGGAGCCCGACCTGCTCGATCGCCTGGCGGCCGACGATCGGATTCCGCTGGATCGGGATGCGCTCGACGCCGCCCTCGCGGACAAGTCCGCATTCATCGGATCTGCGGAAGCACAGGTGGCGGCCGTCGTCTCCGATGTGGAGACGCTCGTCAGCCAGTTCCCGTCGGCAGCGAAGTACTCGCCGTCACCGATTCTCTAGGACACCGGGAAGGTCTGCGACCGAGCCGATGACGTGGTTCGGTTGCAGGCCGAATTCCTGCTTGGATCGGCGGTCGAGCACGTCCTGCTGGAACTTCCCGGTGCGGACGAGCACACCCGTCATACCCACGACCTGAGCCGCCAGCACGTCGTTGTCCAGGTCGTCGCCGACCATCACGACATCCACCGGGTCGACGCCCATGCGCTCGGCAGCAGTCTGGAATCCGAGCGGTGCGGGCTTGCCGATGGCTTTCGCCGTGTGCCCCGACGCCTTCTCCATCCCCGCCAGGTACATCCCGGTGTCGATGCGTAGACCGGCACCCGTCGTCCACATCAGGCTTCGGTGCATCGCAACGACGGGAATTCCTCGGCAGAGCCAGTCGTAGACGCGACTGAGGCGTTCGTGGGTGAATTCGGGACCCGCGCCGCCGACGACCACGACGTCCGGATCGCCGTCGCCCTCGTCGACGAATTCGATGCCCGGCATGTCCCCGGCGATGTCCCCGTTGTTGATCAGGACCGTGCGCGCCCCAGGGTAGGTCTGACGCAGGTAATCGGCCGTCAAGGACGACGCGGTCACGATCTCGTCGGCGTGGACCGGCAGGCCTGCTTCGGTCAACGCGTCGGCGATCTGGGATCTGGTCTTCGACGTGGTGTTGGTGAGGAAAGCGCGTGCGATGTCCTTGCTGTCCAGATAGTCCAGTGCCTCGGCAGCACCTGGAACGGGCTGCCACGACGTGACCAGCACGCCGTCTATGTCGAAGAGAACCCCGCCCAACAATCCCATGGCCGAACTCTAGTCGGGGCGCAAGGAGGTCGCAGTCTCTGCCTAGACTGGCGAAGTATGAATCCGTACACGATCTTCGCCGAAATCATTGCCGGGAACGCCGAATCCAGCCTCGTGTACTCCGACGATGTCGCGGTGGCGTTCATGGATATCCGACCGGTCACCAGAGGCCACGTCCTGGTCGTTCCCAGGCAACAAGCGAGGTCCCTCGCCGAACTCGAGCCCGACGTGGGGGCACACCTGTTCGTCGTCGGGCAGAAAGTCGCGGCCGCGCTGCGGGCGACGAATCCGCGTATCGCGGGCGTCAACTTCTTCCTCGCCGACGGAGAAGTGGCGGGTCAGGAGATCTTCCACGTCCACCTGCACGTCATCCCGCGGACCGTAGGGGACGGTTTCGGTCTTCGGGCGCGTCCGACGTCGCCGCAACGCTCCGAACTCGACGCGCAGGCAGGCGACATCTCTCGCGCATTGGGTGCCGCGGGTAGGTAAGCCGTGCCTGTGTAAGGTGTACCTAATTCGAGTAGGACAGGTATTCCGGGAGCACCACGATGACGACGGTAGTGAAGGCGGGTGACTCCGGAGACCCGGAAGCGCCTGTCGCAGGCCGGCTCGAGACGCCGAGCACTCCCGGAGGGCTTGCCAAGACCAACGCCAGACGCACCGCGGGTCTTGTCGTCGTCATCGCGCTCCTTGCAGCGATCTGCCTGCTCAGCATCGCCGTCGGTACCAAGTACATTCCACTGAACGAGGTGTGGAACGGACTGTTCGCGTACGACGACTCGAACAACGCCGTCATCATTCGCGAACTCCGAGTCCCGCGAACGGTTCTCGGTCTCATCGTGGGAATCGCACTCGGCGTCAGTGGAGCGCTGATCCAGGCCATGACCCGTAATCCCTTGGCGGACCCGGGGATTCTCGGTGTCAACGCCGGAGCTGCGTTCTTCGTGGCCCTCGCGGTCGGTGCGCTCGGCTTCACCGGTATCTGGTCCTACATCTGGTTCGCGTTCCTCGGTGCGATTCTGGCCACGGTCGCGGTCTACGCGCTCGGGTCCATGGGACGAGCAGGCGCGACGCCGATTAGATTGACTCTGGCCGGAATTGCGCTGGCCGCGGTTCTCGGCGGTATCACCTCCGGCATGCTCCTGCTCGACCCGGAGGCGTTCGACAAGATGAGATTCTGGGGCGCAGGTTCGCTGTCCGGTCGAGGCCTCGACATCTCGTTCGCCATCGGACCTTTCGTACTCGTCGGACTGATCCTCGCCCTCGTCATCGCACGGCCGCTGAACGCAATCGCCCTGGGCGACGACCTGGCTCAATCCCTCGGTGCGAAAGTCACCCACACCCGCACCATCGGCATCGTCGCCGTCACGTTGCTCGCCGGCGCCGCCACCGCAGCCGCAGGCCCCATCGGCTTCGTCGGACTGATGATCCCGCACATGGTCCGCTGGTTCGTCGGGCCCGACCAACGCTGGATCCTGCTCTACACCGTCGCGGCCGCGCCCTGCCTGCTGCTGTTGTCCGACGTCGTCGGTCGTCTCGTCATCCGGCCGGGTGAACTGCAGGTCGGCATCGTCACCGCCTTCGTCGGCGCTCCGGTCCTCATCCTTCTGGTTCGACGCAAGAAGGTGAGTGGGCTGTGAGCACGGTGGATTTCGGTCGGCGAGTTCGTATTCTGCGTCTCGCCGACGACGAGGTCAGTGGACGCATCGACGTCAGGACCGTGGTGGTGTGTGCCGTTCTGGTCGCACTGTCGCTGGTGGTGTCGGTCGTTGCACTCGGGTCGGGTGATTACTACATTCCGCCGGGCGAGGTTCTGCAGGCGCTGTTCTCCGATGCGCCGCGGTTCACCGAACTGGTGGTGATGGAGTGGCGGTTCCCTCGTGTCGCGCTCGCACTGTTGCTCGGTGGCGCCCTGGGGGTGTCGGGGGCGATCTTTCAGTCCTTGACACGAAATCCTCTGGGAAGCCCGGACATCATCGGGTTCGACACGGGTGCGTACACCGGTGCGTTGATCGTCATCCTGACGCTCGGCGGTGGCTACTACCAGACCGGAGCGGGAGCGCTGATCGGCGGAATCTGCACGGCTGCAGTGGTGTATCTGCTGGCGTTCAAGAAGGGTGTGCAGGGGTTTCGGCTGATTATCGTGGGAATCGCCATCAGCGCCGTGCTCGCGTCGGTCAACACGTGGCTGATCATCAAGGCCGATCTCGCCGACGCCATGGCCGCGGCCGTGTGGGGTGCGGGCAGTCTCAACGGGCTGGGGTGGGCGCAGGTCGGACCCGTCGTGCTGGTTCTGGTGGTTCTGACGCCTGCCATCGCGGTCGTCGGCAAGAGATTGCCGATGCTCGAGATGGGCGACGACGCAGCCAAGGCCCTCGGTATCAGCGCCGAGCCGACACGGTTGATCCTCATGGTGCTCGGCGTTGCGCTGACGGCGCTGGTGACCGCGGCCGCAGGTCCCATCTCGTTCATCGCGCTCGCCGCCCCTCAGCTGGTTCGACGGCTGACCAGAACGGCAGGGGTCGCGTTGCTGCCGTCGGCGGTCATGGGCGCGTTTCTGTTGGTGCTCAGCGACTTCGCGGCTCAGCGTCTGTTCGCGCCGACGCAGTTGCCCGTCGGCGTCGTCACGGTGTCCATCGGCGGCGCGTACTTCGTCTGGTTGTTGGCTCGGGAAGGTAGAAAACAGTGATGTCGAATACGGGGACTCGGGTGCGGGCCAAGGCCCGGCTGTACGCCGACAACGTGACCATCGGGTACGACAAACGCGTCATCAGCGAGAACCTCTCCGTCGAGATTCCCGACGGCAAGTTCACCGTCATCGTCGGACCCAACGCGTGTGGAAAGTCGACGCTTCTGCGTGCGCTGTCGCGGCTGCTGAAGCCCGAGGCAGGCACCGTCCTGCTCGACGGCAAGGCCATCAGCTCCTATCCGGCGAAGGAAGTCGCACGTCGGCTCGGGCTGTTGCCCCAGACATCGATCGCACCCGACGGCATCTCCGTCGCGGATCTGGTTGCGCGAGGACGATACCCGCATCAGAAGCTGATCAAGCAGTGGTCGAGGGACGACGAGGCCGCCGTGGTGTTCGCGATGAACGCGACCGGGGTGACCGAACTGTCCGGCCGGCTCGTCGACGAGTTGTCCGGCGGACAGCGTCAGCGAGTGTGGGTTGCGATGGTGTTGGCGCAGCAGACCCCGTTGATGCTGTTGGACGAGCCGACGACGTTCCTCGACATCGCGCATCAGATAGATCTGCTGGAACTGTGCTCCCAGCTCAACCGCGAGCAGGGAAACACCATGGTCGCGGTGCTCCACGACCTCAATCACGCCTGCCGCTACGCCGATCACATCATCGCGATGAAGAACGGTGAGGTGGTGACCAGCGGGCGTCCGGCGGAGGTCATCACGGCGGAACTCGTCGAGTCCGTCTTCGGGTTGCCGTGCCGCATCATCGAAGATCCCGAGTCGCACACTCCGTTGGTCATTCCGCTGGCGCGAGTTGGTCGGCCTAGACATTTGGACATGAAGATAGGTTAGGCTTAGCTGGTTGATCCCTCGACTGACTAAGGACGGCACGTGCCCAAGGTGAACAGCGCTCGCGACGTGGTGGACATTCTCGGCGTCGGATACGGCCCATCGAACCTGGGGCTGGCCATCGCGCTGGCCGAACGCAACGAAGCGGTGTCCGAGAGCGAACAGATCACGTCTGCTTTCGTCGAGCGTCAACCGGAGTTCACGTGGCACCCGGGAATGCTCCTTCCAGATGCCACGATGCAGATTTCTTTTCTCAAGGATCTCGCGACGCAGCGGAACACTCGCAGCGAGTACACATTCCTTGCCTACCTCCGGCAGCGAGATCGATTGAACCACTTCATCAACTTGCAGACGTTCTTTCCCTCGCGCATCGAATTTCACGACTACCTGCGGTGGTCGGCCGACAAAGTCGACGCGGACGTGTTGTACGGGAGCACGGCCACCGAGGTGTCGTGGAACGGTGAGCTGTTCGAGGTACGCGTCAGTGGCGCGGAAGGTGATGGCCTACTGCGTGCTCGCAACGTGGTGCTGGCAGGCGGACTGACGGCGACTCTGCCAGACGGAGTCACCTCGGGTGCACGTGTATTCCACAACCATCGTGTCCTCGATCATCTGGATTCGTTGCCGTCGACGCCCCATGGAAGATTCGTCGTCGTCGGTGCCGGTCAGAGCGCCGCCGAGGTCGTCGCTTACCTCCATGAGCGCTACTCGGACGCTGAGGTTCACGGTGTGTTCGGAAAGTACGGCTACAGCCCCGCCGACGACAGTCCCTACGCAAACCGGGTTTTCGATCCAGAGGCCGTGGACGATTTCTACGTCTCCACCCCCCAGCTCCGCGAGCAGTTGATCGCCTACCACCGAAGCACCAATTACTCAGCGGTGGATCTGCCTTTGATCGAGGAACTGTACAACCGCGAATACACCGAGCGAGTGACGGGCAGACGTCGATTGTTCGTCCGCGGTGCGTCCGAGGTGAGTGTCCCGCGAGAGACCGACGGTGGCGTGGAAGTTACTGTGTTGCACCGTCCGACGGGGCGCGAAGAAACGCTCACCTGCGACGCTGTGGTGTATGCGACGGGCTTTCGTCCGCTCGACCTCCACGGGATCCTCGGCACACTTGCCGACGACTGTGTATTCGCAACCGACGGCACGCCGGAAGTGGAGCGAGACTACCGGCTACGGACGTCGTCCCACATCACCGGCGGAATCTACCTGCAGGGTGGTACCGAGCACTCTCACGGACTCACATCATCCCTGTTGTCCAACATCGCCGTGCGATCCGGGGAGCTCGTGGATTCTTTCGAGTTGAGACGCTTCGCCCTCGTGAGCGGGAATCGATAGGGAGACTGCTCCAGTTGTTCGACGCTCCTTGTTCGATGTCGTTTCGAAGAAAGGTTGGCCATGCGAGTGGTGATGTTCGGTTACCAGACCTGGGGGCACAAGACCCTGCAGTCCCTGATCGACTCCGTGCACGACGTGGTAGGTGTTGTCACGCATCCGACCAGCGACCAAGTGTACGAAAGCATCTGGGCCGATTCCGTCGAGGACCTGGCTCGCGAACACGACGTTCCCGTCCATCTTGCTCGCCGTCCGGATGCAACGATGCAGGAGCAGATCCAGGCCTGGAAGCCGGACATCATCGTCGCCAACAATTGGCGTACTTGGTTGCCGCCGGAAATTTTTGCCCACCCACCGCATGGAACGCTCAATCTCCACGACTCGCTGCTTCCGAGGTTCACTGGTTTCTCCCCGATTGCGTGGGCGCTGATCAGCGGTGCCGAGGAAGTAGGACTGACCGCGCACCGAATGGACGGCGAACTCGACACCGGTGACGTCCTCACCCAGGCTGCAATCCCGATCGGACCCCGAGACACTGCAACGGAGTTGGTACGGGCCACCATCGATCTGATTCCCGGCGTGCTGCTCGAAGCACTCGAGCGCATCGAGTCCGGCACCGCACAGTGGCGTCCCCAAGACCTCGCGCAACGCACCTTCTTTCACAAGCGGCACGAAACCGACAGTCTGATCGACTGGTCGTGGGAGGCGTCGGACATCGACCGGCTGGTGCGAGCGATGTCGGATCCGTACCCGAACGCGTTCACCTACTACCGCGGTGAGCGTATTTCGGTCGTACAGGCTCACGTATCGGAAGGCATCTACGGCGGGACGCCAGGCAGGGTGTTCATCCGCGAAGGCGACGGAATGGCCATCGTCGCCGGCCCCAACGCCCACCGTGGCCGTAATCACGCCCTCGTCATCGACCGTGTCCGAAGCAGCGACGGCACGGAATACTCTGCGCTCGAATACTTTCCGAGCGGCGGCGGGTACCTCACAGCCGATTCACGCTGAATCGGACAATCTATATCGGAAAGGTTTCACGTGGCGATCAAAGGATTGCAGCGCTTCTCCTACGCCGAGGTGGTGAGCGCGAAGCGTATTTCTCCCTCGCTCGTGCGCGTCGTATTCGGCGGCGACGGATTGGCCGACTACACATCGAATGGCACCGCTGACGAGTGCGTCTCGCTCTATTTTCCGGCCGAGGGCGAAGACAAGCCGCCGGCCATGACCGAGAAGGACGGCGACTGGGCCTATCACGACATCGACGAGGCTGAGCATCGCAACTACACGGTTCGGGTGTGGGACGCGACCGCCAAGGAAATGACGATCGACTTCGTCGCTCACGAGGGCGGAATCGCGGCGGCATGGGCCCTTGCGGCGACACCCGGTGACGTCATTGGATTATGGGGACCGCGCGGCTGGTACGACCCGCCCAGTGACACTGCATGGCAACTCCTCGTCGCCGACCTGACAGGATTGCCTGCTCTGTCCCGAGCCGTCGAAGAGTTGCCGGCCGGCTTTCCTGTCCGGGCAGTCGTGGAAGTCCTCGACGAAGGCGACAAGATCCCGATCGAGACGAGTGCGGACCTGAGCATCGAGTGGCTGATCGGCGGCAACGGACATTCGCCGTCGCAGCTGGCCGACGCCGTACGTGCCGAACGCCTTCCAGAGGGACCGGGCTATGTGTGGTTTGCGGGCGAAGCGGCTGCGAGCCGGGATGTGCGCAAGTACCTGCGCAAAGAACGAGGCTTCGGCAACGCGCAGTTCGAGACCATCGGGTACTGGCGCGTCAGGGCCGAGGAGTGGCTCCAGAAGTACGAAGCCGTCGAAGATCAGCTCCACAGTGAGTACCAGCAGCTGATCGACGCCGGAGTCGAAGAAGCAGATGCCGACAACCGCTGGGAGGAGATGCTCGAGGAGGCCGGGCTGTAACTGTCCTCGGTGGGTGCGCCAGAGATGTGCGTGCCCTCTTCGGCCACGGTGCCGCCCTCCAGGACCACGATTCGATCGCACACTCGTGCTCGCGAGAGCCGGAGGGCATGATCCGGGCGCGTACTTCCCGCCGTGCGACCTCCCACACAGCCGCACGAATCCGTGCAGCGCGTCCGGGAGCGGCTTGGACTGCCTTCACAGTGGGAAGCGCCGACAGGGTGGTGAGCACGCGTTCTTGCGAATCGTGATCCGCTGTGTCGGTGGTGTATCCGGGATCTCGAAGAAGGCTGGAATGTACTTGGTTGACTTCCACGCCGTCTTCACACTCGGCTGCGCTTGACGTCGGTCGCCGCGTCGAACCGTGCGGACAGCTCGATTCCCAGTGTTGCCACCGCGCTCTGCGACAGCCCGATGACGTCGAGCTCCACCGAACCATCGGTGACGGAAAAGCGGATCACGCAGCGGTACGCGGTCTCCACGCCCTCCCTCGAGCCTGGATCGGCGAGCTTTCCGACGGTGTTCGTCACGAGCACAATGGAATTGCTCGACTTCCGCAAGCTCCGCCGCCCGGCACGGTTGTGGTAGCGAAGCAACGAATACTGTCGTCGTTCGGCTTCGGACAACCCGCTGATGTACGGCCACGTTGCGGTGAACGGCCCGATCGCAGGTCGCGGTGATGCCATAGTCGTTTCGAGATCGACCGTCACCTCTGTCGAGTCTCTCTGTGCAACCTGGCGAAGAGACTCGGCGATGAGCTCCGGCAAGTCCGATGCCTCGACCGCCAGGTCAGCCCGGATGTGTGCATGATTGCCGTCGGACCACATGGTCGAATCGCCGAGCCGGCTGACACCGGTCGCATTGACCCAACGCTGCGCGAGTTCGCCGTCGAGGTTCTGTCCCGCGGTATCGACCGCTTCCAGCGCGGTCTCGAGTGACACAGTCGCCGAACCCTCGACGTGTCCGGTAAGAATACGGGCGATCTCGTGAACCGAGCCTCGGTCGGCAGCCGCGGCATGCGCAGCAACCAGTAACCAGCTCTGGGTGGGTGTGCTCCACGTTGCGATTGCCGCCGGTAGACCCTCCGTGATGCTGATCAACGATGCGACGCGAGAGGCTGCGGCGGAGTCACTGGTCTCCGGATCGAGTTCGACGACCTGCTTCGAAAGATCGACCGTTCCGGCGGGCGCGATCTCGGATGTCCACAGCCGACGGTTCAACGGCGAAACCCTCATCCGCAATGCATCGGTCCTGTTCACAAGCGAGACGAACGCGGACTGCAGTCCCGACAGAGCTGACCGGTCGATCGCGATCAGCTCGGTGTAGACCCAATCGTTCGGCTCGGCACCGGCCTCGCGGAGCCGTTCGAGCGTGGAAGAGGCACTGAGAGGAATCGGGTCTGCCGCGATCTCCGGAATGTCCAGGACCCCGGCCAGACCCGCGATCGTGCGCTTTTCGAAGACGTCTCGCACGGTGAAGTGCAAACCTTCACGGCGAGCTCTCGAGACGACGAGAATCGACGAGATGGAGTCGCCGCCGAGGCGGAAGAAGTCGTCGTCGATGGACAAGGGTGCATCGCTGGGTAGTCCGAGTACGTCGGTGAAGATGGTGGTGAGGGTGATTTCTGTTGCGGTGGTGGGTGCTGTTCCGCCGGTGAGGGCGGTGGTGAGGTCGGGTGTGGGGAGTGCTCGGTGGTCGAGTTTGCCGTTGGGGGTGACGGGGATGGTGGTGATGGGGATGAAGACGGTGGGGATCATGTAGTCCGGTAGCCGGTCGGTCAGAAATGCCCGCAGTTCCTCGGGGTCGATGGGGTCGCCGGTGTGATAGGCGGCGAGGTAGTGTCCGGCGCCGCCGGGGTGTTCGGCGGCGATGACGATGGCGGTGGAGACGGCGGGGTGGTGTTCGAGGACGGTGCGGATCTCGTCGAGTTCGATGCGGTAGCCGCGGATCTTGACCTGATCGTCGGTGCGTCCGAGGTAGTCGAGTTGCCCGTCGGTGTTCCAGCGGACGAGATCGCCGGTGCGGTA
>NZ_NPFZ01000013.1:0-34220 GCF_002259425.1 Rhodococcus sp. 14-2470-1a | reverse complement strand
CGTCGGCCTGATCGGCCACACCAAGGGCGACGCCAACGAAACCGTCGCCAACCTCCTCGAGGACGCACCGAACTTCACCGGCGCCACCGACCCCGATCTCGACGCGGTCACCACGTTCCTCGAAGACAAGAAGGTTCCCTTCACCACCTGGGACGGCTGGTACCGCCTCGACGCCCACGAACGCTCCCTCGGCGAGCCCGAAGGCCGCGAACGCGTCAAGGTCGTCGAACGCGAGGACATGCTCCGCGCTTCCGAGCCCGACAAGGCTTGATTCACGCGTGAGTAGGAAACGCACAGAGCGCTGTGCGTTTCCTACTCACGGCGGCTAGACCCGCACCGCCAGAAGTTTCCCCTCCGTCTCGACCTTGCGCTGGTGCTCGTTGAAGTCCGGAGCCGCACAGACGTACAGCGTTCGGCCGTCGTCACCACCGAGGCCGCACGCGAACACCCCGGTGTCGAATTCGAGCTGATCGACGATTCCCTTGCCCGGCACCACGTGCACAACTCGCTGACCCAGCGCGTCGGCCACCCACAACGATCCGTCGGTATCCATCGCGCAGCCGTCGGACGCCACGGACAGCTGCCCCAGCGCGGACTCCATCGACGTCACGTCCGGCAGCTCCGCGAACTTCACCCAGTCGCGCCGCTCCCCCAACGAACCGTCCGGGTGCACCGCGAAGACACTGATGCGGTTGCCGACCGTCTCGTCGACCACCAGCTCCCCGTCGGGCGTCAGACCCATCCCGTTCGGGAAATAGAGATCCTTCGCCACGACGTGCACCGAACCGTCGGGATCGACGCGCAATAGATCGGCCGTGTCCGGCGTCGCCAGGTTCATCAGATCGAACCCGAAATTGCCGACGTAGGCGCGTCCTCGGTCGTCGACGAGCATGTCGTTGAGGTTCGCCTTCACGTACGACGACAGATCTGCGTGCACGACGAGCGAACCGTCGCCCTCACGCCGGAGCAACTTCTGATCTCGCATCGAGACGACGAGCAATCGGCCGTCCGGCAACCACCCGAGTCCCGACGGTTGCTGCGGCACCTCGGCCTCGACGCGAACGTCCGACCCGTCACCGCGAGCGGACACCACCCGCTGGCTGTAGAAGTCGGACACCCAGATTCGGCCGTCTCGCCAGCGCGGACACTCGAGGAAGGTGTACCCGTCGAGGACGATTTCTGCTTCAGCTCTCATGTTTCGCATTCAAACACCGGCGCGGGTCCCCGGGTGCCGAAATCGCATTGCTGGCATGCTGTCCCTTGTGTTCGACGCCCACCGATACATCCTCGACCCGCGATTCCCGCTGGTCGAGAATCAGGGATACCCACCGGAGCCGTACACCATCGAGGATTACGACCGCGACACCGACGGCCTCGGAATCACCGGCGGCGCGGTCATCAGTTCGTCGTTCCACACCACCGACCAGGCGTACCTGGTGGCCGCGTTGGACGCACTCGGGCCCAGCTGGGTAGGCGTCGCCCAGCTCGATCCCGATACGTCCGACGACGAGATCGTCGAACTCGATCGAGCCGGCGTCCGCGCCATCAGGCTCAACTTCAAACGAGGCGCGACGGACGTCCAGACGCTCACCGCCCAAGCCCGCAGAGCCCACGAACTGGTCGGCTGGCACGCGGAACTGTACGTCGAAGCCTCGATGCTGCTCTCGCTCGAACCGATCCTGTCCAAGCTTCCCGCGGTGAGCATCGACCATCTCGGCATGTCCGCGCAGGGCCTGCCCTACCTGCTCGACCTCGTCGAGCGTGGCGTCCGCGTGAAAGCCTCCGCCTTCGGCCGAGTCGACATGGACATCGTCGACGCCATGAGGAAAATCCACGCCGTCGACCCTGCCGCCCTGATGTTCGGGACCGATCTACCGGGCACCCGAGCGCCCCGACGGTTCCTGGAAACCGATATCGATCTCGTCGCCGAAGCCGTGGGAGGCGACCTTCCCGCGGTCCTCGGCGGCAACGCCCGGGCCTGGTACCGGGTCAAATGAAGATCGCCGCTCCGAGCCACACACCGGTCGCGAGGAGTGCCCCGAACAGTTCGACGAGGATGGACAGCCCCGCGGCCTTGGTGGCATGGACCGTGGATCTCCACGCCTGACCGTGATTGCGGTGCCGGGGAAGTTCCGCGACATACGTGCCGAGGACGAACCCGACGAACAAGCCGACGACGGGGATGACGAAGAACCCCACGATGCCCACGAGACCGCCGACCACCAGCGAACGCGTCGGGATGCCTGCGTCCTTCATCTTTCGCCCCGGCCAGGTGTACTTCACGACGCCGCTGGCGACCAGCAGAACTGTCGCGATTCCCAGGACCACCCAGGCCGCGGCGCCACCGGTCACGAACGCCCACACCGCAATTGCCGCGAAGATCAGAATCACGCCGGGCAGAATCGGCACGACGATCCCGACCAACCCCACGAGGATCGCCAGAGCGACCAGCACCTCCCCCCAGGCACTCACGTGACGGGACGAATCTTGCCTGCAGCCTCGGTTGCCCGCGCGCGAGCCGAATCGATGTCGGACGCCGTCGACACCGCAACGCCCATCCGTCGACGCACGAAGCTCTCCGGCTTGCCGAACAACCGAACATCGGTCTCCGGTACGGCCAAGGCGTCGGCGACACCCTCGAACGCGATGCCCTCCGCGTCGACGCCGCCGTAGACGACCGCCGACGCACCCGGCGAGACGAGCGTGGTGTCCACCGGGAGTCCGAGGATGACACGGGCGTGCAGTTCGAACTCCGAGAACCGTTGCGTACGAAGCGTGACCAACCCTGTGTCGTGTGGACGGGGGCTGACCTCGGAGAAGTAGACGTTGTCGCCCTGAACGAACAGTTCGACGCCGAACAGGCCTCGCCCTCCGAGAGCAGTGGTGATCTTGTCCGCCACGTCCTTCGCCGCAGCGAGCGCACCGTCCGACATCGGTTGCGGCTGCCACGATTCGACGTAGTCACCGGATTCCTGACGGTGCCCGATGGGCTCGCAGAAATCCGTTCCCGCCGTCGACCTGATGGTGAGAAGTGTTATCTCGTAATCGAAGTCGACGAATCCCTCGACGATGACACGACCGAGGTCGACGCGTCCGCCCTTCAACGCGTAGTCCCATGCCGCCGCGACGTCCTCAGGTCCGCGGACCACCGACTGTCCCTTGCCCGACGAGGACATCACCGGCTTGATGACGGCTGGATAGCCGATGGAGTCCAGGGAGCTGCGAACGTCCTCGAGCGAGTCGGCGAACGCGTAGGGCGACGTCGGAAGGCCCAAGCCCTCGGCCGCGAGCCGCCTGATCCCCTCGCGATTCATGGTCAGCTGCGTCGCCCGGGCCGTCGGAATGACGACACTCCTGCCTCGACTCTCGACCTCGGCGAGCGCGTCGGTCGCGATGGCCTCGATCTCGGGAACGACGAAGTCCGGTTGCTGAGCGTCGATCAATGCCAGGAGCTGTTCGGGGTCGCTCATGTCGATCGTGAAGGCGTGATGAGCAACTTGATGGCCCGGCGCGTTGTCGTATCTGTCGACGGCGATGACCTCGACGCCCAAGCGCTGGAACGCGATGATCACCTCCTTGCCCAACTCGCCCGCGCCGAGGAGCATCACTCGCGTGGCTCCCGGGGTCAGAGGTGTGCCGATCCGGACTGCTTCGTCTCCTGCGCTCACGCCGCTCATTATCCACGGCCTCGGGGTTCCCTCGCGCCTCCAGTCACGCTAAGTTAACCTCGATTCGCTTATTTCATACTGATCGGAACGAGGAATACGTGTCGAGTACCGGTGGACCGCTGACAGGACTTCGAGTCGTCGAACTTGCAGGAATCGGGCCCGGCCCCCATGCCGCCCTGCTGCTGGCCGACCTGGGAGCCGAGGTCGTACGCGTTCAACGCGCCGGCCAGATCTCGGAGCACGATCAGCAGCTACGCAGCCGCACCCTCGTCGAGGCCAACCTCAAGGACCCGGCCGACGTCGAGAGAATTCTGGGACTGATCGAACGTGCGGACGTCCTCATCGAAGGATTCCGACCGGGCGTGACCGAGCGCCTCGGACTCGGCCCAGACGTCGCGCTGGAACGCAACCCCAAGCTCGTCTACGGCCGCATGACCGGATGGGGACAGGACGGACCGTGGGCGTCTGCGGCGGGCCACGACATCAACTACATCTCCGTGACGGGCGTACTGCACGCCATCGGACGCAAGGGTGAGCGTCCAGTACCACCGCTGAACATGGTCGGCGATTTCGGCGGCGGATCGATGTTCCTGATCTTCGGCATCCTCGCCGCACTGTTCGAGCGTCAGACCTCGGGCAAGGGCCAGGTGGTCGACGCCGCGATGGTCGACGGGACCGCAGCGCTGTCGCACATGATCTGGGGCCTACGCGGTGTCGGCGCCTGGTCGGACGAGCGCGGCGTCAACATGCTCGACACCGGCTGGCCCTACTACGACACCTACGAAACCGCCGACGGTAAGCACATGGCCGTCGGCGCACTCGAGCCGCAGTTCTTCGCCGAGCTGCTCCGTCTGCTCGAACTCGACCCAGCCACCACACCGGGCCAGGGCGACCGCGACCGCTGGCCCGAGATGCGTGAGATCTTCACGCGGGTGTTCAAGACCAAGACGCGCGACGAGTGGGCCGCCATCTTCGACGGCACCGACGCCTGCGTCTCGCCGATCCTCACGTTCGGCGAAGCATCGGACCACAAGCATCTGGCCGCGCGCGAAACTCTGATCGAGGTCGACGGCATCACCCAGCACCGGCCGGCGCCCCGCTTCTCCCGCACTCCCAACGGAATCCCCACCGCACCCGCATCGACTGCGGTCGATCCGGACACCCTCTGGCTGTGAGTACTTGTGTAGGCCAGGGCCTACACAAGTACTCACATCAGAAGACGAGCGCGGGCTCTCGGTCGTCCGCGCTCGGCGCCAGGGCAGCGTAAGCACCGGCGGTCGCGACGACGGCCGCGGTGATCTCCGCGGGCTCCCGGGTGTACGGCAGACGGAGGAACCGCTCGAACGCACCCTCCACTCCGAACCGGGGGCCCGCCGCGAGGACGGCGCCGAACGTCGGCGCCGTCGCGGCGAGTGCACTCGACACGGGCGTCGGGATCTGCAGCCACAACGACATCCCGCCCGTCGACCGTCGGTACGTCCAGCCCGGAAGGTGCTCCGCAAGAGCGGATTCCAGCACGCCCCGACGCTCGCGCAGTTGCTCACGGCGCGTGTCGAGAATCGCATCCGCGTCCTGCAACAGGAACCCGGCGGCAAGCTGATCCATGACGGACGTGCCCAGATCGTGCGCAGCTCGCGATCCAGCAAGCCTGCTGATCAACGACGGATTGGCTCGGATCCATCCGATACGCAGCCCACCCCAGTACGATTTCGACGCCGAACCGATCGTCACCACATCCGTGCCCGACACGCGCCCGAACGACGCGACGGGCGGCGGCGGAGGCGCATCCAGCCACAGATCGACCATGGTCTCGTCGACTATCAACGTCATCGACGTGTCCCTGGCGATCTTGGCGAGCTCGGCGCGACCGTCGGCGGGAAGGCAACGGCCCGTCGGATTGTGGAAGTCCGGAATCATGTATGCAACCTTGGATGCGGTCTGCCGTGCAGCACTGCGGATTCCGTCGAGATCCCAGGGCTCCCCGTCCGGCCTGATCGGAACCGGGACCGGGCGAGCGCCAACGCGCCTGATCGCCTCCAGCGCATTGGGGTATGTCGGGTGATCGATCAGTACCCGATCCCCCGGTGACGTGAGAGTGCCCAGCAACAACCGAACTGCCTGCTGCGCACCGGAAGTGACCATGATCTGATCCGGGGTCGTCGGCAACCCGCGCTCGACGAACCGTCGGGCAATGGATTCACGCAGCACCGCAAGCCCAATCGGTTCCATACCGTGGTTGGACAGATAGGTCGGAAGTGCCTGCAGCGCAGAGTTGTACGCGTGCAGCATGGCGTCCGTCGGCGCTGCCATCGCCGCATGGGACATATCGATGACCGGCCCGGTCGAGCGAGACTGCACCAACAACCCGTTGGGCTTGGCCATGTCCGGCAGTGCGACTGTGCTGCGGGCACCCTGTTTGCTGATCAGATAGCCCTCTTCACGCAGCACGGCATAGGACGACGTGATCGTCGTACGGCTCAGGTCGAGCGCGGACGACAGATCGCGCTCGCTCGGCAACCCCACTCCCAGCGGAATCCGGCCGTCGTGGATGAGCAGCCTGATCCCGTCGGCCAAGGCCCGGTACGTGGGGCGGGACGTGCGCTTGCGACCGGACGCGTCCTCGGCTTCGGTTCGCCACCGTCCCAGATCACGCGCCATCGAAGTTGCGTTCAGCACCCGTATCGCCATTTCCCGATCCTACTGGCCTTCGGATCGAAGTCCAGTTCGTACGCAGTCCATACTGGACGCATGCCGTACACGCTGTTCGACACGTCCCTCGGACAATGCGGCCTGGCCTGGAACGCCGACGGCGTCACCGCCGTCGCCCTGCCCGAGTCCGAGGACCGATTGATCGACTACCTGACCGGCTTCGACGCCCTCCCCGGCGACCCGGACGGCGTCGCCACCGTAGCCATCGAGGGCATCACGGCACTGCTCGACGGCGGGGACCCCGCCCTGTCGGCCATTCCGGTCGTTCTCGACGTCTCCGACTTCGACAACGCCGTCTACGACGTCACCCGCGCGATCCCCCGAGGTTCCACAATGACGTACGGCGCTGTTGCTGCGCGGCTAGGCCATCCGGGCGCTGCGCAGGCAGTCGGCGGTGCGCTCGGCCGCAACCCGGTGCCGGTGATCATCCCGTGCCACCGAGTCCTCGGCGCAGGCCGAGAGGTCGGCGGCTTCTCGGCTCCCGGAGGACCGTCGACGAAGCAAAGAATCCTTGCCATCGAAGGCATTCCCGGCTTCGGGGAGCCGACGCTGTTCTAGTCGACGACGCGCGAGAGATGAATGCGAAACTAATTCACTCGAGTGAATTATCCATTTGTCAGTACATTATACGAATGGTCGCCGAGTGAAATAAAAGCAATAGTCGCCCGCCGAAACAAACCGTAATTCCAGTTTATGTGCGCCTATTCCGACGTGCGGTATTTCAAGCGGAAATTGGTTCGGTCCCGGAAGGTACCTCGACCGCGGACACGCTCTCCGCCTCGGGTCCGGGAACCCTGACGTCGTCTTCACGCGTGCCACCGATGGTGAAAGCTCCCGTCTCCGGCATCCACCCGATGGAGCCACGCTCGAACAAGCTGTAGCGACCGTAGCCGGTAGGGGTCGGCTTCTCGTTGCTGATCGGGTACCCCAGAGCACCGTACGGACCCCCGTGCGCCAGGTACCACGCGAGAATCTCGCCGTGAACCTCGTGCGCCCCACCCTCCGGAAGTGCGAACACCGTGGCCTTGGCGAACTCCATCATGCCCCCGCCGCTCGGTCCGAGCATGAATTCCCCGACGGCCTCGCCGATCCACGGATGTTCATAGGCGAAGCGGTCGAATTGGTACCCGAAGACATCTAGACCATTGTACGAAGTGGACATCGACCGACCTTCCGTCGCTTTACCTGGCGCCCATTGTCCGCCCACTTCGCTGATAAAGCACGTCAATTAGCAAATATATGTTTCGACTCTTTTTCGGCGTCAGTTCAACAGAGCCGAAATCTCGGCCGGAACTTCTCCCGACGCCGGATCGACGACAGTGCGACTCCACCCTCCGCCGGTTCCGTCCAGTCGAACCAACTGGCTCGGTCCGAGGAGCCACAGCTGTTCACCCGACGCCCAGGCCACTCCATAGCCGTACTCCGAGCTCGACGAGATGGGACCGCTGTACTGGATGTCGCCTGACGAGTCCGTGATCTGCAACGTCGGCGAGCCGTCGACACTCACCACCGTCGCCACCGCCGAGCCCGACGGGGAGGACTGGGGTGAGATCAGGTCAGCCGGGGGTGCCGCGGTGGTCGTCGTTGTCGTCACCGGGGCAGATGGGGGTTCCACAGCTGCCGGTGGCGGTTCCGTCGTTGTCGTGGTGGGTGGCGTCGTTGTAGTGGCGGGTGGCGTCGTCGTCGTGGCGGGCGGGGTTGTCGAGGGAACGAGCGGAGTGGAGGTTTCTGGCGGGGACGTCGTCGTGGGCGCAGGGATAGCCTGCGGAGCCACACGCGATTGCTGTTCCAGCACCCCGCAGCGAGCAGCGGGAAGTAGGTTCAATGATGAAGTGGTCAAGGACATGATCAGAGTGTGTCTCCGCCCAGCGATGGATTGACGTGTTCCCGAGACAGTTTGGACCGAGAAGTTCCATGTACCGGTCCTGGTTCCGAAGAGAAGGAGCCCGTTCTCGATGTCGACCGTGGGGGATGTCACCGTGCCTGTCGCATCGGGTTGCCCGCTTTGTGTGAGGGTCCACTTGTAGGTGTAGCCCGCGCCGGCCGAAGGCCACGACACCGTGACGTAGTTTCCGATCAATCCAAGGACTCCGGGTTTGTTGACGCACGTCGGGTCGCCGGGGACAGGGAGCGGTGGAAGTGGGGCAACGGTTGTGAATTCCCCACTAGTTGCGGTCGAGGTATCGGTCAACGGAGCAGCCAGTGCCAAGGGAGGATTCGTCGACGACAAAGCCACGGCCCCGAGCGTTGCGAGGACCACCAGTCCCGATGTCGGCAGTCGACTGTGCCGGCCATGCGGCTCCTCATCGGTTTCCGACGGAGATACCCGACGCGGCCGAAACGCGACCATCAACAGAACGCCGACAAGAACACCGCCTGCAAAGACCGCAACAGGTCCGCTCAGCCACGTCACCGCGTAGCCGAGCTTGGGGACGCTGAAAAGGACCCGTCCCGCTTCCGACACGACGTAGGGCTCGGCGTCGGGTTCCGCGTTGTCGTCGCCCTTCAAATAGAGCTCGACGCTGTCGCTTCCGACGGCTCCGATTTCGATGACTCGGTGCGTGATTCCGTTGCCCGCCGCGTTGGTCACGTTGACGATGTCACCCACCTGAATGTCGACCGCGGGCGTGGTCTTACTCAGCGCGAGTGCACCCGTCTCGATGGCCGGTGACATCGAGCCGGATCGGAAGACCAGCGGCGTAATCCCGAACACAACCGCAGCCAGCGCAATCAAAACACACAGCAACCCGGCCAGTGCGCCGACGGTCAGCGCGATCTCGCGCACCCACCTTCGCTTCGAGTGCGCGCGTGAACGTACTGCGTTGGTACTCATCTAGGTCGACGTCGCCACGAGTGAGTAGGTGATGGTTCCGGTCGCGGGAGTCGCCGGGGCCGTGGCGGTCGACGGCATTGTGACTCTGATGCACAGCTGGTCGGTTCCATTGCGTGGAATCGGTCGGTTCACACCCCCGAACGGCTTCGACGGAGACAAGCCGGACACCGTGCTGATTGCGGTTCCCGAGCAGTCGGTGTTCGCGTACACCGAACTGTCCAGCAGCCCAGCGAGCGTCGTATTGTTCGCTAGCACCGAAATTGTGTAATTGAACGGCACCGTCCCGGAGTTCCGCACGAGTAGTGGAGCAGTGACGGTGTTTCCTGGGGCAATCGCAGTGTTGGTCAACGACGTCAACGTGATGGTGTCCGTGCCCGGCGGGGTATTGCCGAGTTTGATATCGATCGTTCCCGTCGTAAATTCTCCGGACGTCGCCGTCGACGTATCCGACCATGCGGCAAGGGTTCCCACGGCTCCGAGGCCCAGGACGATACCGATGGACATGATGGCGCGAGCCCGAGCGCTGATCAGCGCCGAGCCGATCCGGCGAAGGACCCCCAGGTTCTGCTTGTGACTCGCCATCACGAGTACGCCCCTTCCTGATTTTCCGAAACACAACCCACGCTGTCTCCGTTGTCCCACCGCACCACCAGGTCGACAAACGCTCGGGAATTCTGGGTCGCATTGCCCGCGTTCACTGTCATGTCGACGATGGCACCGATCCGACGTTTCTCATGTGCGCCGATCAGTACGGTTCCGCAACCCGATCGGTACTCCGTCCCATCGATCGACACCGTCAGCGATTCGCCGAACTCTCTGCTGTCGGCGACGAGCTTCAGTTGAATTCGACCATCGTCGTCGGTGTCGTTGAAGACATGGAATACAGCATCGCGACGGTCACCAGGGACCCATCGAATCTCGTTGTCGAAGAGCGGACTCGGCAACGTCGGTCCCCACGTCTCGCCGTCGTAGCTGTACCCGACGGTCTGCACGGGCCTCGCGGAACCTGTTCCGAGCAACACTACGATTGCCAGTCCCGTCACCAGGACAGCGCACGGAACGGCGACGTTCGAATTCACGACGCCTCCCTCCGCTTCTTACGGTGATCGAGACCCGCGCCGACGAACATGAACAGCGCATAACCGGCGAGCCCGATCACTATGACGGTCACAGTGATTCGGCGCTGTTCACCGTTCAGCCAATTGTTGACGTACCCCATGTACGGCACGGAATACCAGACCTTGCCTCGTATCTGGCCGAACTGCACGGGGTTCTCGTCATCGGACCCGTTGTTGTCTCCACGCGTGATGTACGTCGTGACACCGCCACCGGACTGCTGAGTCGCCACGATTCTGTGCGTCACCACATCGGGTTCATTGGAACGGATTTGGTACGTGATTGCCGTTCCGACAGCGAGCTCGGAACGGTCGACAGGCTTGATCACGACCAATGACCCCGGCGGATACGTGGGTTTCATCGATGTCGTGAGGATGGTGTACGGCGTCGCCCCCGACACACGCGGGACGACAACGGTGACAGCCAGAACGCACAGCATCGCGGCCAGCAACGTGTACGACACGATTCGACTCACCCACCACCACACCCCGGTGCGCTCGTCCCCGTTCCTCTCGGACGGGACAACGGGAATCACGTCGGTGTCTTCGGTGCTCATGTCTGATCCGCTCGGAACGAGAATTTCACGGTCGAGGACTGACTCTTCGGCGGGTCGATACCTACGGACACCCGAAAACACCAGACCTCCGCCGCTCCGGGGGCAAGCAAACGTGCGGCGGGTGCCATCGGAGCCTGCGCCCCAGCGGCATTGCCGGTGTACAGCTGAGTGGCGCCGGTTGGAGCGGTCGTCGGCGGGCAATCCGCCGCCGCCCCGACCAGGCTTGCCGTCAACGTCAGCGGCACCGTTCCGGTGACCGTTGTGCTCTGGAGTCGGTAGTCGAAGGGAACGTTTCCCGCATTCTTGATCGACAACGATGCCTGCGAAAACCCGTTCGGACCGAGATTCGTCCCGCCGAGTGCGGCGAGCACATAATCGTTCACCTCTGCCCCTGCGGGTCCGACCTTGATGTCCAAGGTCCCGGAGTTGATGGTTCCACCGCTCACGATGGCGTCGTCACGCCACAGCGCGCCCGTCGACTGTGCTGATCCGAAAACCACCACAACGACGGACGCGGCTGCGAGTGCCCAGTATCGGCCGTGCTTGATCACTTCGCAGAGATCAGGGACGTACCTGGTCGAGCGTCAGCACGAAGGAATTCAGGTTCACAGTCTCGTTCTGTGCGATCAGGCCAGCAGTATCCTCGTCGAAGGGGATCGTCACCTCGACGGAGATCGTCTGCGGATTCACTGTCAACGGCAGCGGCACTGCTGAACCGTTGGGAAGATCGGTTCCCCCGTTGACCGACACCGTGGCCCCTGCGAGTGCGGCCGCGAGATCCTCGTCACCGGTGACATCGTCGAAGTCAGCGGTGATCGTCGCACGGAGGTTGGGTCCTGCCCAGTTCACCTCGTAGTCCGACGAGAATTCGAGGATGTCGCCGGGGACGATCAAGAACCCGGCAGGGTCGGGACCGATCACGGTCCCCGATGTCGTTTCCGTCCACACCCGTGTGTTGGCGACTGGATCGAAGTTCAACTCACCCGAGTTGATGTCACCGCCACCGACGGTTTCCTCGTCACTCCACAGTGCGAAGGATCCCAAACCGCCGAGCAGCAAGACAGCTGCCGCCCCCGCGGCTATGGCGCCTTTGGTTGCCTTGTTCATTCGTTTCTCTCTTCGTGTGGGCCCAATGGAAGGCCAGTGAGGGACCCGGCGTTCTTCGGGTCGAGTCGGCCGGTGCCGGCCCGCGCACCTGGTGCGACGTCCATTGTTTCGCAAGGACCACGCGGTCTGTTACCTCTGCGAATGTAAAAGTCCGAAGGTCTTTTACGAGCCGTTTAACTAACCGACAGTTACACCGACACGGTCGATGTAAAGCGTCGATTCATTCGATCGCAGCACAGAAAGAGCCGAGGCAGTCAGCCAAGAGGGTCAGACGGAGGACCTACGGTCGCGTATGCGCAAAGATAACGACCGACAAGTATCTTTCGACACGCGTCGGCCGAAACCAGGCCACGAGACGACAAAGGCCCCGCAACGCGAACGCTACGGGGCCTTTGTCGAATGAATCAGGAGTTCAGAATGTCCCGACGAACGATGGTCTGGTCACGGCCGGGGCCGACGCCGATGCAGGACATGTGGGCGCCGGAGAGCTCTTCTAGCCTGAGCACGTAGTTCTGTGCGTTCACCGGAAGGTCCTCGAAGGTGCGCGCTCCGGAGATGTCCTCCCACCAGCCTGGCATCTCTTCGTAGATCGGCTTGGCGTGGTGGAAGCCGGTCTGCGTCATCGGCATCTCGTCGTGACGGACTCCGTCGACGTCGTAGGCGACGCAGATCGGGACGGTATCGAGGCTGGAGAGCACGTCGAGTTTGGTGAGGAAGTAATCGGTGATGCCGTTGACACGGGTCGCGTAGCGGGCGATGACCGCGTCGAACCACCCTGTCCGACGCGCACGCCCGGTGGTGACGCCGACCTCGCCGCCTTGCTTCGCGAGGTATTCGCCGGAGTTGTCGAAAAGCTCGGTCGGGAAGGGACCCGACCCGACGCGCGTCGTGTAGGCCTTGAGGATGCCGAGGACGGTGGTGATCTTGTTGGGTCCGATGCCGGAGCCGACTGCCGCGCCGCCCGCCGTCGGGTTGGACGACGTCACGTACGGATAGGTGCCGTGGTCGACGTCGAGCAGAGTGCCCTGCGATCCCTCCAGAAGCACAGTCTCGCCGCGTTCGAGAGCGAGGTTCAGCTCGAGCCGCGTGTCCGCGATGCGGTGCTTGAACTTCTCCGCCTGCCCGAGGACCTCGTCGACGACCTGCTGCGGGTCGAGAGCGCGTCGGTTGTAGATCTTGGAGAGCACCTGGTTCTTGAATTCCAGTGCAGCTTCGACCTTCTGGGTCAGGATCTTCTCGTCCAGCACATCCGCTGCACGGACGCCGACGCGTGCGAACTTGTCCTGGTAGCAGGGTCCGATTCCGCGACCGGTGGTGCCGATCTTCTTGGCTCCGAGGAAGCGCTCGGTGACCTTGTCGATGGCCACGTGGTACGGCATGATCAGGTGCGCATCGGCGCTGAGAAGCAGGCCTGACGTGTCCACGTTGCGCTCCTCGAGCCCGGCCAGCTCGGTCAGCAGAACGCCCGGGTCGACGACGACGCCGTTTCCGATGATGTTCTTGACTCCCGGAGTCAGAATGCCCGACGGGATCAGGTGGAGCGCGAACTTGTCCCCGTTGGGGAGCACGACGGTGTGGCCCGCATTGTTGCCACCCTGGTACCGAACCACCCACTGGAGTTGTTCGCCGAACAGATCGGTTGCTTTGCCTTTGCCCTCGTCGCCCCACTGGGCGCCGATCAGGACTATCGCCGGCATGTGCTCTCCTGGTGTCTCTTCTGTGCAAAAACTAGCTGTGTAATTGACGTGCGGGAGGTTGCTTCCAGGTGTGGAGGCAGGCCGGGGGGTCAGTCTAGCCGAGGCAGTGTGGCACCGGTCATGGCGCTACGGTGGAGACCGAGCACCAGGCCACAACCACAGAACTGCACGGGAGCACAGTGACACCGTTCGTCCTGCACTGCGGAAACCCTCCGCTGCCGATCTCGCTGACGGATGTGCCACTGACGTCGGCGTCGGAGATTCCCACCAACGACGAGTGCGACGCCCTCCTGGCCGACGCCGCCGGGTCACCTGGCCCGCGGGTCATCGTCCTCGGCGGCGACGCGTCCCTCGCGGCCGTGTTGACGAGGTTGATGCGTACCGATCGCCTCGACGTCGAAGTCGCGTTCGTTCCCGAGTCGGCGACGGCCGCGGGGCATGTCTACCGCCTCGGAACGGGGTCGCGGGCCGCGAAGGTTGCCATGACGGGCACGGCGTCGCCGACCCCGCTGATCCGTGACGACGCAGGCAAGGCCGTGGTCGGCCGGGCCGTCGTACACGGTACTTCCGGGCGTTCGCTCGAAGGTGAGGCCTACGTCGACGACACGAAGTTGTTCTCCGGCACGGCGCATGCCGTCGAGATCGTCCCGACGCCGAACATGCCCGGGCTCAAGGCCCGCGTCACCGGGGGCCGACGCCTGCTTCCGCATCGGTGGGCCCACGGCCGCGCCATGCAGCTCGGAGCGTACGCGGCGAGTCTGACTCGCGACGGCGTGCCCGGCGACCGAGAAGTGAAGCGATCGACGTTCTATCGCCATCACGTGGAGTGGTTGCTGGTCCGGTGAGCATCCCCCTGCGGCGTCGACGCGTACGCCCGAGCCCGGTCTTCCTGGCCGTGGTGGCTGCTGCGGTGGTCGGCGGTGTCGTTGCGTGGACTGCACAATCGCCAGCCGACGTCTCGGCACGGATAGGGGTGTTCGTCCTCGTCCTGGCCGGGTGGATCGTGACGGTGTGCCTGCACGAGTTCGGTCACGCCTACACCGCGTTCCGGGCCGGTGATCGCGAGGTCGAGCTGCGCGGTTACCTGACGTTGAACCCGCTGAAGTACAGCCATCCGCTGCTGTCGATCGTGCTGCCGGTGGTGTTCATCGCGATCGGCGGAATCGGTCTTCCCGGCGGCGCGGTGTATCTCCGCACCGGAATGTTCGAGCCGAGGATCCAGCGCAGGATCGCTCTTGCCGGGCCCTGTGCGAATCTTGTGTCCGCCGTGGTTCTGCTGGTCGTGATTCGCGTCTGGGGAACGGGTTCGGATCATCGCGCGTTCTGGTGGGGCTTGAGCTTCTTGGCGTTTCTGCAGGTCATGGCCACGGTGCTGAATCTTCTTCCGGTTCCCGGTCTCGACGGCTACGCCGCGATCGAGAACAACCTGTCCCACGACACCCGCCGAGCGCTGGCCAACTTCAAGCCGTACGGCATTCTGATCCTCGTCGCATTCCTGTTCGTGCCCCAGGTCAACATCGTGTTCTTCGACGCCATCTACTGGCTGTTCGGACTTTCCGGAGTCCCCGACATCTATGCGCAGTACGGCAACTACCTCATGCGGTTCTGGCTCTGATTTCCAGATCGTCCGCAGCCACCGCCCGTCCGTCGGTGCTCCTGACCTCCACCTGAACCGGGCCGTTGCCGTCCGTCACCACCAACGGTCCACGGCCGGACTGCAGGTGTTTGTCTCCCCACTGCATCAGTCCGAGCACGACGGGCAGCAGATCGTCACCCATTTCGGTCAGCAGGTACTCGTACCGTGTCCGCTGGCCCGGATCTCGGTAGGGCGACTTCACGAACAGTCCGGCCTCCGTCAGTTCTTTCAACCTCGCCGACGCCACCGCCTCGGTGATCCCGACGCGTGAAGCGAACTGATCGAATCGTGTTGCCCCGTAATACGCCTCACGCAGAATGAGAACGGCCGAGCGTGTGCCCACGACACCCATTGCCTTGTCGATCGAGCAGTGATTCGCCGTCCACGAATCACGGTCGGCGAGGGGGCCCGACAATGTCATCGCTGTCATGCTCCGAGACTACCCTGACTTCGGTCGAATGCAGTCAGGAGTTTCGCGACGCCATCTCCGACGCCACCCGGTGCAGCGCCCGCCGCAACGCCACCGGTTCCAGCACTTCGACGCCACCTCCCAGCGTCGTCAACTGCCCCAGGGCGACGTCGAACGTCTCGAGCCGCAGATCGACGGTCGTCCACCCGTCGACGTCGGCGCCAGGGAGTGCCGGAGTTGCTTCACGACCGACGACAGCAGGGAGAATGCGAACAGCATCCGCGGACAACCTGACTCGACAATCGAAAGTCAGCAGTACCCGATCGAACTTCGACGCCGATTCCGCCCACCATCGAGCGAGATCGAAGCCGTCGGGCCTGGCCACCGGTTCCGTCCGCGTCCGAGCACCCTCGGCTCGGTCGACACGATACGACAGGACGGCGTCTCCCCGGGCGGCGACGAGGTACCAGACGCCCGCCTTGGCCACCAGTCCCAGCGGGGCGACGGTGCGCGTCGAGCCCCGATAGTCGAGATCGAGCTGCCGACCCGCCAACACAGCCGCGCTGATCACCTTCAGATGCGGCGACGGTTCGACGTCGGTGAACCAGCCCGGGGCGTCGACGTGCAACCGCTCACGCCACATCTGGGCGCCGGCGCGCAACGGCAATGGGAGCGCACCCAGCAGCTTGGTCTCGGCCGCAGCCGTGACGTCGGCCAGCCCCAGATCTGCAGCCACGGACGGCACGCCGAGCAACATCAACGCCGAGGTCTCGACACCGGACATGCCGGACAGCTTCGACTGCCATCCGTCCAGGAGCCGCACTCCCCCGCCCGGTCCGGACTCGGTCCAGAGCGGGACCCCGGCGTCGAGCAACGCGGTTATGTCGCGGTAGATGGTGCGCACCGACACTCCTGCTTCGTCGGCCAGCGCCTGTGCGGTCGTCGCACGGCCGTGTTGGAGGGACAGCATCAACTGCAGCAGCCGCGAGGAACGCACACCGCCGATATTACTGACAGAAGGTGTCAGTGATGTGTCCGCATACTGCTGGCATGACGACATGGAAAGACTTCGAGTCCGCGGCACCCGCCCTGGCGAACGGGGTGGCGGCACGGTTCTCCGCCAACAAGCACCATGTGCTCGCAACGCTTCGACAGGACGGGTCTCCGCGGGTCAGCGGGACAGAAGTGGAATTCGCCGACGGCGGCGTGCTGCGCCTGGGGTCGATGCTCAACGCACTCAAAGCCAGAGATCTGCAACGGGATCCACGCTTCGCCCTGCACAGCAACCCCGGCCACCATTCGATGGAAGGCGGCGACGCGAAAATCGCGGGCACAGCCGTCGAACTCACCGACCCCGATGCACTGCAGAAGATCTTCGACGCAGCACCCCCGGAACTGACGCCCTACAACGTCTTCGATCTCGACATCACCGAGGTGGTGCTGACCTCACTCGTCGACGATCACATGCAGATCGAGCTGTGGCGACCGGGAACCCCGGTGAAGACGTTCACCAAGTGAGTTCGTTCTTGCACGCAGATCCCTGGGAGGACGGCTCGACCTGCACGGTCGCGTGGTCCAGACCGTAGGCCGCGAGCACCGTTTTGGCGCGATCCAGCAGAACCGGGCCGGAGCCGTCGCATTCGAGGTGCACGGTCGCGACGTCCATACCCGTGGTGAGGGTCCAGACGTGCAGATCGTGCACACCGACCACGCCGGGTAGGGCAGCAAGATCGGCTTCGACGGCCTCGACGTCGACGTGACCCGGGCTCGCCTGAGTCAGGATGCGCAGCGCGGAGCCCGCCAGCTTGATGGCCCGCGGAATCACCCACAGCGAAATCAGGACACCGACCACGATGTCCGCCCACGTCCATCCGAACACCACCATCACCAGGCCTGCGACGAGGACACCGACGCTGCCCACAGCGTCGGCGAGCACCTCCATGTAGGCACCGCGCACGGCGATGCTGTCCTTCGCGTCGCCGCGAATCAGCACCATGACGACCAGATTGGCGACCAGACCTGCGGCCGCGGTGACGATCAGCGCAAGACCGGGGATCTCCGGCGCGTCGCCGATTCGATCGATCGCCTCGTACATGATGAACGCGGCGACACCGAGGAGCAGAACAGCATTGGCGATGGCCGTCAGGACTTCCGCACGATGCCAGCCGAACGTGCGTGCAGCGGCGGCACTTCCCTTACGGGCCAGAAGGAGGGCCACGAGACCCATCGACATTCCGAGAACATCGGTGAGCATGTGGCCGGCGTCGGCCAGCAAGCCCAGGGAGTCGATGATCAACGCGACCGTCGCCTCGAGGATCAAGAAGACCACGAGAATGGCCAGTGCAATCACCATGTTGCGGATCCGCTTGGTGGACGGTCCGGCCGTTCCACCTGAGTCCGGTATGCCGTGACTGTGCCCGTGCCCCGCGCCCATCACTTCCCCTTCCGTCGATGCCGACCTCACCATATGCGTACATACGCATATGTGCAATGGTCTCGACAGGGTCAGAACAGGTCCGGCGTGACCTCCGGTTTCGCGACGGTAGGCGGAAGCGTCGCCAGCGCAGAAATACGTTTCAGACCCGCAACCTGGAGGAAATCGACGATGATCGACCGCAACTGCGCGAGCACCACCGTTGCCGACAGGCCCGCATCGGAGATCAACTCGGGCTTCGCGCCCGCAGCCACCGCGCGCAGAACCCTCGCCGCTTCCGCGGCATCCGGCTGACGGCCCGGATCTGCCAGCACCATCCGGCGCAACACATCCGTTGCCTGAGCCAGCTTCTCCACCTCGTCGACGACCCGAGGATCGAGAATCTCGTCGTCCCGCACCAGCGTCAACGAGCGACGCGCCAACACACGAATGTTGCGAATCGCGTTGTCGATCGGATCGGCCGTCTTCTCCAGACCCGCCAACCTGTTCCGATGACCCCAATACAACGGAGAGATCCGCGCGATCTCCCGACCACCCTTCAGGTTCGTGCGCAACGCATCGATGTCCGACTGGGTGGCGCGAGCCTTCTTCAAAGCCTCCTCGATGGGCTTCGGATCGTTGGCCACCAACCCGTCGGCCACCTTCTGCAACACATCCGACGCGATACCGAGCACCCGCGCCGCGTCCTTACGCGCCCGCCACACCGGATGCGTCGGAATGAGCGCCACGATCGCGATGCCCACCAGACCACCGGTCAATGCGTCGACCATTCGGTCGATCCCACCCGAATCGCCAGGAGGAATGAGCGTCGCGACCAACACAGCCGACGAACCCGCCTGCATCGCGATGATCGGACCACCGTCGAGGAACACCGCCGTCGACATCGCGAGCGCAACCACCAGCGCGATCTGCCACGGCCCACTGCCGATCGCCGAAATGATCAGGTCACCGACACCGATCCCGACCGTGACACCGACCACCAACTCAGCGGACCGGCGCATTCGCGCGCCCAACGACACACCGAGCGACACGACAGCAGCGATCGGCGCGAAGAACGGATGAGCATGACCGACGATGTCCGTCGCGACGAACCACGCGACACCCGCCGCCAGCGCACACTGAACGATCGGCAACAACGACAGCTGCAACCTCGCCCGGCCCGCCCTCACACGGGCCCTACCCCGCCGAGCCGTCGGACGCAGCGTCGTTACAGCAGGATCAGCCGAGCCCGAGAGCTTCCGCAGCCTTGGGATCACTGTCTTCGAGGAGGTCGAGGCACCGCGCGTACTCGTCGTTCTCGCCGATCTCACGCGCAGCCTTCGCGAGAACAGCGACGCAGCGGAGGAATCCTCGGTTGGGCTCATGGCTGTACGGGACCGGCCCGAATCCCTTCCATCCGTTGCGGCGGAGCTGATCGAGCCCGCGGTGATACCCCGTGCGCGCATAGGCGTACGCAGTGATGGTCTGACCCGCGTCCAACGACGCCTCGGCCAAATATGCCCAGGCGATCGACGCCGTCGGATTCTCCGCCGCGACCTTCGCCGGATCCTCGTGGTTGAGCAGTGCGGACTCTGCCTCGTCGTCGCCGGGCAGAAGCGTCGGCTGCGGTCCGAGCAAGTCACCGAATGAAGTCATGGGGACCATTGTGCCCTCCACGCAATGCTCCTGTGCCCTCCACCCGGCGCTCCCGCGTCCAGCGCTCTCGAGCCCGACACTCGCCTCGCCTGCAACCGGCCACCCACCCTCGGCCACTAGGCTTTCGTTTTCGAAAGAGTCGAAGAATGAAGTAGGGAGCACCAGGTGTCGGAGAAGGACGAAACGAAGTCGGAACCCGACACGTCGGACAGCACACCCACCCCGCCGAAACTCCCCGACGCCACGCCTCAGGACAAGAAAGACGCCGAGGCTTCCCAACCCGACGCGTCGGAGGCCGAGACGACCGCGATTCCTACCGTCGAGCCACCTGTCAGGCCTGCGCCGCGACCCCACGCTGTACCGCAGCGCATTCCGGCTCGCGGGGAGGTTCCCCGTCCGGCTCAACAAACCGCCGGACCGTCGGCGACGAGCACCGCTCCGCAGCCTTCCGGTCGCTCCGCAGGCTCCGCTCCGCCGTCTTCCGGTCGCTCCGCAGGCTCCGTTCCCGCACGGAAGACGAGCAAGCGCTGGCTGGGCGCCCTGGCCGCTGCCGTCGTCGTGATCGTCGCAGTCGGTGCCGCCGCGTTCTTCTATCTGGCGCGTGACGGCGGCGAGAATTCGCCGGAGGCGCAGATCAGAACATCGGTCACGTCGTTCACCGAGGCGTTGGCGAGCGGGGATCTGGCGACGCTGAGATCGTCGTCGTGCGGGGACCTGGCGACGTACTACCGGGACATCCCGGATGCGGAGTTCGCGGACGTGCACCGCGTCGCCGTCGAACAGGGGAACGTGCCGGTGATGGAAGGCATCGATGCCGTTCAGATCACCGGAGACACTGCAATCGCGCAGATCATCGCGTACACCGAAGCGAATCCGAACGAGCGGTCACCTCGGACGTTCGATCTGCGGCTGGAAGACGAAACCTGGAAGGTCTGCTGACCCTCGTGTGAGTTGAAATGTAGGCCCTGACCTACCGGGAGCGGAGCCTGCGGAGTGACCCGCAGGCTCCGTTCCACTCGCGTGGGTCAGCCAGCGCTTACGCTGCGACCTGCGGATTTGAGGTCGTTGCACGCCTCGATGACACGGGCGGTCATACCGGCCTCGGCCTTCTTGAGGTAGCTACGCGGGTCGTAGGCCTTCTTGTTGCCGACCTCGCCGTCGACCTTCAGCACACCGTCGTAGTTGCTGAAGAAGTGTCCTGCGATGGGGCGGCTGAATGCGTACTGGGTGTCGGTGTCCACGTTCATCTTGACGACGCCGTAGTCCAGAGCCTCGTCGATCTCGCTTTTCGCCGAGCCCGATCCACCGTGGAACACGAAGTCGAACGGCTTGGAACCGGCAGCGAGGCCGAGCTTCTCCGACGCCACACGCTGGCCGTCGGCAAGGACGGACGGCTTCAGCTTCACGTTGCCGGGCTTGTACACGCCGTGCACGTTGCCGAACGTCGCGGCGAGCAGGTAGCGCGAACCCGCGTCGCCCGCACCGAGTGCCTCGACGGTCTTCAGGAAGTCCTCGTTGGAGGTGTAGAGCTTGTCGTTGATCTCGGCCTCGACGCCGTCCTCTTCACCGCCGACGACACCGATCTCGATTTCCAGGATGATGCGGGCAGCTGCTGCCTTGGCGAGCAGGTCCTTGGCGATCTCGAGGTTCTCGTCGATCGGGACTGCGGAACCGTCCCACATGTGCGACTGGAACAGCGGGTTGCGGCCTGCGTCGACGCGCTCCTGCGAGATGGCGAGCAGCGGACGGACGTAGGTGTCCAACTTGTCCTTGGGGCAGTGGTCGGTGTGCAGCGCGATCGTGACGTCGTACTTGGCTGCGACGACGTGAGCGAACTCGGCCAGCGCTACTGCACCGGTGACCATGTCCTTGACGCCGAGGCCGGAGCCGAACTCGGCACCACCGGTCGAGAACTGAATGATGCCGTCGCTTCCAGCGTCGGCGAAACCCTTGATTGCGGCGTTGATGGACTCGGAACCAACGCAGTTGATCGCTGGAAAGGCGAACTGGTGTTCCTTGGCCCGGCCAAGCATCTCGGCATAGACCTCGGGAGTTGCGATCGGCACGGCGTCATTCCTCCATGTGAAGAGATTGATTGTCCGTTGCAGTATGGCAAGCCTCCGGTGCGCCTGTCGCGGTACCCACCTGATCACTCCCGGCCCGAACGTGACTAATCGGACATCGCGCCGGTGGCAATTCACCAGCTGTTGTTCAGGTCGGCCCAGGTTCGGCCGGTATGGTGGGCGCCGTGAGTCTTCTTGCCGCCTCGGAATCTGTGACGACGAACCTGGCGCTCCTGCCGGGGTTTCTCGATCCAGTGAATTTGCTCAACTCGTTCGGCACCTGGGTGCTGGTCGGGTTGCTGCTCGTCGTCTTCATCGAATCGGGGCTGCTGTTTCCGCTACTCCCGGGTGACTCTCTCCTCTTCACCGCCGGCCTCATAGCCGCATCGAAGTCCGACGAGATCCCGCCGTTCGCGCCCATCGGCGTCCTGCTGATCACGATCCCGATCGCCGCCATCGCGGGCGACCAGGTCGGATACTTCATCGGACGCAAGGGTGGAGCTGCGCTGTTCAAGTCGAACGACGCGAAGTTCTTCAAGAAGAAGTACATCGACGAGTCGCACGCGTTCTTCGAGAAGCACGGCCCGATCACGATCATCCTGGCGCGCTTCGTCCCGATCGTGCGTACGTTCGCGCCGGTGGTCGCAGGCGCCTCGCACATGAAGTACTCGATCTTCGTGACGTACAACGTCGTCGGCGGCATCCTGTGGGGCGCAGGCGTCACCATGCTCGGCTACCTGCTCGGACAGATCCAGTTCATCCGCGACAACGTCGACTACATCTTCCTGCTGATCGTCTTCGTCTCGGTTCTGCCCATCGTCATCGAGGTCGGCAAGCGCATGGTCCGAGCCCGCAAGACACCGCTCTCGGAGGCCGCAGACGCCATCGAGACCCAGCAGGACCGTCCGAGCGCTTAAAGTGCGGGTGTTGCAACCGTGATCGAGGCAATGGGTCAGTTCGGCCCACTGGAAACCGCAGGCCCGCTCGTGGTGTGGCTCGTGGTGGTGACCTTCGTCTTCATCGAATGCGCCGTCATCATCGGCTTGTTCCTTCCCGGTGACTCCATGCTCATCACCGCCGGAATCGTCATGGCCACCCATGCATCGGGCACCGGCCACATATGGGCGTTGTCCGTCGGCGCGATGATCGCGGCCATCGCAGGCAACCAGGTGGGGTACGTCATCGGGCACCGCACCGGTTCCACACTCGTCGCGCGCAAGAACGGCAAGTACCTCAACACCAAGAACCTGCACAAGGTGAACCTGCTGCTGGAGAAGCACGGTTTCTGGGCCGTGCTCGTCGCCCGCTGGATTCCCTGGGTGCGGACACTCTGCCCGATGGTCGCGGGCGCAGCCAAGATGAACCATCGCCGCTACACGATCGCCAGCACGCTCGGCGCGATCATCTGGGCGCCGGTACTACTGCTGGCAGGGTTCTACTTCGGTAGCTTCCTCGACATGGTGCCGTGGCTGCTGCCCGCGGTTCTGATCGGGATGATCGTGCTCCTGGTCGTCGGCACCGGCGTCGGCGTCTGGCAGTACCGCAAGGAAATGTCGAAGCCGTCCGAGACCATCGAGGTCGAAGAAGTCCTCGAATAACTCAGTCCTTACGGGCGACGACGAAGATGCGCCGGAACGGAAACAGCGTTCCCGACGCGGTCGACGGGTACGCGTCGCGCAGGAGGTCTCGATACTGTTCGACGAACACCGGCCGGGTCTCGTCGTCGAGTGCATCCAGGACGGGCCGCAGGCCCGTTCCCGTCACCCACCGCAGCACCGGGTCCTCGCCCTGCAGAACGTGGACGTAGCTGGTCTCCCACGCGTCGACGGTCAATCCCGCGTCGAGCATCGCCGACGCGTACTGCTCGGCGGAGTCGACGCTGTCACCCCCGCGTAGAACGCCGCTCAGAGTCGACGCCCACTCGTCGGATTCCGCGAGGCGACGCATCAGGACGTGAGAGGGAGCGTCGAAGTTGCCCGGCACCTGGAAGGCAAGGGTGCTGGACGCGCCCAGTTGCGATGCCCACGTCGCCAGGAGCTCTCGGTGGTGAGGTACCCACTGCAGGGCCGCATTGGACACGACGACGTCCACGCCGGTCGCGTCGAAATCGGAGATGTCTCCTTGCCGGACGGTCACGCCGGCGGGCAGATCCGACGGTTGGTCGGCCACCATCTCGGCCGACGAGTCGAGTCCGGTGATGTGGGCCGTCGGCCACCGCTGCGCCAGCGTGGCGGTCTGTACGCCGGTCCCGCATCCGAGGTCGACGACGGTATCGGGTGATTCGTGTCTGATCCGAGAGACCAGTTCGTAGTACGGACGAGTCCGCTCGTCCGCGTAGTGCCCGTATATCGCCGGATTCCACGAAGTCCCCATAGCCAGTACCTTAGCTAACGAAAGCCTGCGTCCGCCACGGTGTACGCGGCCTCCATCAACATCCAGCCGCTCAGCTGCACCGCGAAATCGCGCTCCGGCACCGCCGACGAACGCACCGTTCCGCCGCTGAACTTCGCCACCGAATGCCCGGGCCCGGGAAGCGTGGCCTGCGATTCCCACGCTGCACCGAAGAGTGGATGATCCTCGACTTCCAGGCGGTTCTCCCAGGCCGCCTCCGCCGACGCGAGCACGATCGACGCGGCCAGTGCGCGGGTGGACCGATCGTCGTCGCTGTCGCCGGGCAAGGTTGTCGCGACCAGCGCCAGGTAGCGGGCCAGGATGCCGTCGAACAAACCGCCGTCGCCGCCTCCCCCGCCGACGATCACCAGGTCACGACACAGCCGATCGTCCACCGCCGTCACCAGCGCGTGCACCCGGGCACGATGACGCGGACCCCCCAGCCGCACCGCAAGTTCCGTTTCGATGCCCAGCACCACACCCTGGCAGTAGCTGTAGATCGCACGATCGAGCACGTCGCCGGTACGGATGCCGTCGAAGATCAGACCCGTCTCGGGATCCTTCAGCGTGACGTCCATCCAATCGGCCATGGCTTGCGCTCGCCACAACCGACCCGTCCGGGCCAGCAGAATCGAGGCGGGTCCGTTGGCCGGGGCGTTGTAGAAATCGTCGCCCCTGCGCCAGGGGATGCCGCCTCCTGCCTGCGGAGACCATGCGTCGAACAGCTCCATCTCGATCTTCTGGATCCCGACGCGGTTGCCGACGGCATGCAGCCGCTGAGCCCGCTCGAGAGCAAGCCCGAGCCAGGCCATGTCGTCGAAATAGTTGTTGGTCCAGCCGGTGATGTTTCGAATGCGGTGCGCACGAGCAATTTTGGTCACCCGGCGGCGCCTCTTGGCGGTGGGCTCGCGGCTCGCTGCATCGACCGCACAATCGAGCAGGTGCGCCTGCCACCAGTAATGCCACTTCAGGAACAGTCGCTCCCGCCGAACAGGCGGCCACGCCACGACGCCGAGCGCCGTACCGGGCAAGCCCCACAATCGACGCACGTGTCGCGCGACGACGGCCCCCTCCGCAGCGTCCGCGCGCTGCGCCCATAGCTCCTGCATGATCGGCAATCCTGCCACTTGCCCGGGGGCGAAGCACAAACAGTCAGGGCCAGGCTTGTGACAAGTCGGCATGACGCCGGATCCACGAGTGCATGGCGATTCCGGCGGCGACGCCCGCGTTGATGCTGCGAGTGGACCCGAACTGCGCGATGGACACCGTCATCGACGCGCCGTTGCGTGCATCCTCGGTCACCCCAGGCCCCTCCTGCCCGAACAGCAGCAGGCAATCCCTCGGAAGTTCCGCGGTCTCGATCGGCACCGAACCCGGCGTGTTGTCGACCGCGACGACCGTCAGACCCTCGGCGGCGGCGTAGGCGAGGAGGTCGTCGACGGTGTCGTGGTGGTGGATGTGCTGGTATCGATCGGTGACCATCGCGCCGCGCCTGTTCCAGCGGCGCCGCCCGACGATATGAACTGCTTGCGCGGCAAACGCATTGGCGGTGCGCACGACAGTCCCGATGTTCGCGTCGTTGGCGAAGTTCTCGATTGCGACGTGCAGCGAATGACGCCTCGTGTCGATGTCGGCGACGATGGCCTCCCGCGTCCAGTAGCGGTAGGCGTCGACGACATTGCGCCGGTCCCCGGCGTCGAGCAGCTCGGGATCGAACTGCGGGCCCGTCGGCCGGGGTTCGTCGTGATGCTGTTCCCACGGTCCGACGCCGTTGGGGTTGTCTCCCCACTCGGTCGGACCTGGTACATCGATGTCGCTCAATAGATTTCGTTGCTGTCGGCGGCGATGCGGAAGCCGTGACCGGTCTCGTCGTTGGTGCACGAGATGCCGCCGGCCGTCGACTCGCAGGAGTACCCGTCGGCGTTGATGACCTGCCCGACTGCGAGCGGAGGATCGATCGTCTCGCCGCCCGAGGTGTACACCGCACCACCGGAACACATGAACTCGGCCTCACCCTCGTTGGTGACCCGAATGCCGTTGCCCCAGCTGATCATGCAGTCCTCGGGCCGCGGAGGAACCGGCGACGTCGTGCCCTGACATCCCGCTTCGGTACGGCTGGCCAGCGTGACGATCCCGCACTGGAACAACCCGTCCGGCGAGGAGAAGTAGTACGCACCGTCGAGTGCCGCGTACGTCGTCTGCGGCGGCGGCAACACCGGTTCCACCGTCGTCGTCGGCGGCGCGACGGTTGTCGTCGTGGTAGCCGGTGCGGACGTCGCATCCGCACCGGATTCGCTACCGCACGCGGACAACACCGCCACGATCGCCACCGATGCTGCCAGTACCGAACGCTTCTTCGAGCGCGCTCTCGCCATGAAAGAACCCGACCCCACTTTCGCTCATCATGTTGCAGAGCGACCCTACCGGCGAACCGAAACCCGTGCCGTTCGGTGGTGCGTGGCAGGGGTCGATGGGTCGAGCAGGATCAGGTGTGGCTCAGGCGGCGGTTGACTTCGCGGGTGAGCCAGGCCGGCGAGAACCTGGATCCGAGCGACAACGCCTTGGACTGCAATCCGACCGGGAAGTGAACCTTGCGCAGTGCCTTGTTCCGCCGCAGTCCCTTCGCGGGGCGGGTGGCGTCGAAGATCGCCTGGGATACATCGTCGGCGGTGAGTTTGATGCCGAGCGAGTTGGTCGTTCCGGTGGAGACGCCCTGAGTCATCGCGGTCTGAACGAAGAGCGGCCACATGGCCTTGACGGAAATGTCGTACTTGGCCCACTCGAGATCGAGCGCCTCGGTGACACCGCGTACGGCGAACTTCGTCGCGCCGTAGGTGACCAGCTCCGGCTGACCGTAGATGGCCGACGCCGAGCACAGGTTCACGACCTGGGCGTTTCTGGTTGCCTTGAGGTAGGGGAACGCAGCGAGAGTGCCGTACACGACGCCGTTGAAGTTGATGTCGATCTGACGCTTGTGCACCTCGAGCGGCATGTCCTCGAACTGGCCCGCGACGAGGATGCCTGCGTTGTTGACGAGGACGTCGAGCCGGCCGTGGGCCTCGGCGTCGAACTCCTTCAACCGAGCCTCCCACTGCTTGGGGTCGGTGACGTCCAGGGTTCCCGTCACGACGCGTCCGCCGGCGGAGGTGATCTCCTTACCGAGCGACGCCAACCCGGTTTCGTCGATGTCGTAGGCCCCGACGAGGTATCCGGAGCGAGCGAACTTCAGAGCAGTGGATCGTCCGATCCCGGCAGCAGCGCCGGTGATGAACACAGTTGGTGTAGACACCTCGACAGAATAGGCGTTACCAGGGTTATCGGTAAGACCTCCGACAACTTTTCAGGGCTATTCTGGATGTGGCCTGTAGGAGATGTGGGTGAATCACAAACGAACTTTGCGCGCGATAGTAGTCGTCACAGTGGGCTACGTCGCCGTCCTGGCGGTGTGGGCGCTGTGGTTCCGACCGTCGGCGCCCCCGGGAACCCTGCCTTACCAACTTGCCGCTCTGATCGCCGGTTTCGGAGCTGCGCTCGGCCTGTCCATGCTGGTGGCGAACCGCCGGACCGCCGAACAGCGACAGATCGCCCGCAACGGCGTCGAAGGTTGGGCCACCATCGAGGAAGTGCACCCACTCGACGACAACCGAAGCGAACTTCAACTGCAGTTCACCGTGCCCGGCTCGGAGTCGTTCTCCGGCCGCATCGTCTACGCCATCCCTCGCTCGGAGATCTCGAGGTTCGCCGAAGGCGCAGTCGTGCCGATCATGGTCGATCCGGACGACCACCACCGCGTTCTACTTCTTCCGAGACAGACCTTCGACGAGGAATAGCTGAGCCACCGCGTAGGTCGCGAGAATCACTCCCTCCGCCGCTCGCCGATGCGACTCCGTGGTCAACAGCAGCCGCCGAGCCACGATCAACGCGTCGGACACCGTGAAGAGCACACCGCCGAGAGCGATTCTCGACGCCGGATCCGCACCGGGAACGACGACGCCGGCCGCCGTTCTCGCGCCGGGCACGAGCGTCGGGTCCGCGGCAAGCGTCGACATCGATGCCAGCGTCAGTCCGTACGCGCCGAGGCCGGGTGCGACGTCGGGCGAACGCGTGGCCATCGACACGACCGCGAGAAGCCAGCCCGCCGCTCGCGGCGCCGCCGCCGATGCGGTGACGCGTGCACCTCGAGCGCGAAGAAGCCCGCAGTAGCACCCCTGCATCACGGCGAACGAGGCGGCGCCGTGCAGGATCCGCGAATCGTCGTCCGGGTCGAGTAGAAGAACGTCGCCGACGGTTGCTGCGGTGAGCGCCAGACCCAGCGTCGACGCAGGCTTGGGCAACCCCGCCATCAGAGATGGAGCGATCAACGGCTTCGCGAAGCGATGCAGTCTGTCTGCGCCGAGGACCGCTCCGAGCACCGTGGCTGCCGACGCCGAGGCGAACGCCGTTCTGGACAACGTCGAGCGGTTCATCGAGGCACTCCGAGTTCGTCGACCAGACCATTCGTTGAACTAACCAATTGTGTGATGCTGGCCCCTTCGCCTTGATTCAGGGCTGTACACCTTGTCATCGTTGGAAGGTAAACACACGATTCGACACGTTGGGACGACAATGCGCAGGAAACACACCGATGATCGTAGGGCGACCATGGAAGGTCTCGCCTACGCTTCGAACCCGCTGCTCCGTCGCTCCGACCGCATCCAGGCACGACTGAAGACCATCCTCACCACCCTGACGATTCTGATGCTTCCCGTTGCTGCGTGGCTCGCGATGACGACGCTGTCGTTCCAGAACGAGCAAGTCTCCGCGCAGCAGTACACCCGGCACGCCGTCACCGCCGAGACCGTGTCCGTCACTCCCCCCTCGCCGCTCGTTCAGTCCGACTTCAGCTCGCAGAGCAGCTCCACCGTCGACGCCACCTGGACGTACCAGGGCGTCGAGCACACCGGCCAGGTGTCCGTCGTGAGCGGCTCGCCGGTGGGTACCGAAGTGGATATCTGGGTCGACGACAACGGCATCCGGGCATCACAGCCACTGTCGAATTCCGACGCCATCGCCGCCGCCGCCTTCACGGGCATCGGCAGCCTGTTCCTGGCCGGACTCCTTTTCTACGGCATCTACTCCGCCACCCGGTTCCGCCTCGACAACAAGCGCGACGCGGACTGGGACCTCGCCATCAAGAACTTCATGGACGAGAACAGCCTGAGCTGAACGTCGTACCTACGTGAAAGTCCCGGCCACACGGCCGGGACTTTTTCGTTTCCATCGCCGGTTTGCAAATATAGTTAGCTTATGTAAGCTTATGGGAGTGCAGCAACCGTCCTCCGATCAGCATCTCCGCGACCTGCTTTCCGAGCTGGTCACGGGATCGTCCCGGTTCGTTCGCCTCGCCGCGCACTTCGGCTCCGACGAGTGGCCCAAGGCCTGGATGCGAGCGCTGTCCCTCCTCGAGGAATACCAACCCCTACGAGTCAGCGACTTCGCTCGCCTCGATCGCTGCTCGCAGCCGTCGGCGACGTCGCTGCTGGGAAAGCTCGCCGCAGCGGGGCTCGTCGAACGCACGACCGACCCGAGCGACTCGCGCGCGGTCGTCGCCCGGATGTCCGACGCCGGCGCCCAATGGCTGGCCGCCGGACGACGTCAGATCGCCGACGGCCTGCTGCCGTACCTGTCCGAACTGGACCCGGAGCAACTACAGAAACTGACCGACGGACTGAGCGAGCTTCGCAGCGTGCTCAAATCGTCGATCACGGATTGAAAGGAACCTCGTCGTGGGGAACTCAGCCGTGAGTACGAACACCGAGAGCTTGCTGAAACAGCCGAAGGCCGTGTGGGCAGTCGCTTTTGCGAGCGTCATCGCCTTCATGGGTATCGGCTTGGTCGATCCCATCCTCAAACCCATCGGCGAACAACTCGATGCGTCACCGTCCCAGGTGTCGTTGCTGTTCACCAGCTACATGCTGGTCACCGGCGTCGCGATGCTCATCACCGGCGTAGTGTCCAGCCGCTTCGGCCCGAAACGGACACTGCTGGCCGGTCTTGCCATCATCGTCGTATTCGCTGCTCTCGCAGGAGTTTCCGGATCAGTCGGCGAGATCATCGGATTCCGCGCCGGCTGGGGTCTCGGAAACGCGTTGTTCATCGCAACTGCGTTGTCGACGATCGTCGGTGCCGCATCGGGAGGCGTCGCGCGCGCGATCATCCTGTACGAAGCAGCGCTGGGTATCGGCATCGCAACGGGACCGCTCGTCGGTGGTGTGCTCGGCGGATTCTCCTGGCGTGGACCGTTCTTCGGCGTTGCGGCGCTGATGGCCGTCGCGTTCATTCTGTTGATCGTCATGCTGCCGGACACTCCCAAGCCCGCTCACACGACGTCGATACTCGATCCGTTCCGTGCACTTCGCCACCGCGGACTGCTCACCGTCGGCATCACCGCACTTCTGTACAACTACGGTTTCTTCACCCTCCTCGCCTACACCCCGTTTCCGCTCGACATGGGCACGTACAGCATCGGTTTCATCTTCTTCGGCTGGGGCCTGTGCCTCGCCGTGGCATCGGTGTTCCTCGCCCCGAAGTTGCAGCGCGCGTACGGAACTCTGAACATGATGATGCTTTCGCTGCTCCTCTTTGCCGTCGACCTCGGAGTGATGGCCCTGTTCACCGAGAACAAGACGGTACTGATCGTCGGCACCGTCGTCGCCGGACTGTTCCTCGGCGTGAACAACACGCTCATCACCGAAACCGTGATGATCTCCGCACCCGTGGAGCGCTCGACCGCCTCGGCGGCCTACAGCTTCGTCCGCTTCGTGGGCGGCGCGGCAGCACCGTACCTCGCGGGCAAGCTGGGCGAGAGCAACGCTCATGTCCCGTTCTGGGTCGGCGCGGTCTGCACCCTGCTGGCGATCGTCGTCCTGTCGACCGGCCGCAAAGTCCTCGCCCACGTCGACGATCACGACCCCGCACCTCACAGTGTCGACGAGGCCCGGGCAGTCACCGTCGGCGACTGAGATTTCTCCCGCTGGTGTTCACTTTCGTCACACCAACACCATCAGTAACAGTTGCATAACCAATTCCTTGGTAAACCCTGAGAGACCTTTCGGTCCGTTACGGTCCATGAAGCACAAGTACGTGTGCCTCACTAAAAGCATTTCCGGATCGGGACGGAGGTGTCGGTGGCTCCGGCCACCAGGACCGAAGGGCTTGAACATCCATGTCACAGAAGTCGATCGCCCGTTCGCGGAGGACTCGCATCGCCGCCGCCGGAGCCGCCGTCGCACTTTCCTTCGCACTGGCTGCACCAGGAATTGCCGCAGCACAGGAGGAGACTCCGCCACCGTCGAACAGCGTCGCCGAGCAGGCACCTACCGATCCGCCGGCCGACGAGCAGGCGCCCACCGGGGAAGCAACCACGCCGTCGGGAGATGCACTCGTGCAACCGCCTGCGGATGTTCCTGCACCCGGCGCAGGTGATGCGTCGGCAGCAGCGGTGCCTGCCCCCGAAGCACCGTCGACCGATCGACCTCTCCCCCAGGTAACGGGCGGGGTCGTGTTCAACGACGACGGCACGGCGACGATCAACGTCGACATCGTCCCGCAGCTCAGCGACGCCGAGAAGCAAGCGCTGGCGGACGCCGAGGCCAAGAGCAAAGCCGCTGCCGAGGCATCCACCGCGGCGCAGGCTCGTCTCGATGCAGCCGTCGCCGCAGATGCCGCGGCAAGTACCGCGGTCACCAAGGCAGAGCTCGCTGCGGCGGACGCGGTGGTGAAGGCCAAGAAGGCCGACGCCGACGCAACAGCCGCCGAACTGGACCGCATCGCTGCCGTCGGAGCGGTGAACAAGGCCAAGGCCGACACCGCAGCTCTCGAAGCAGCGAATACCGCGGCTGCACAGGCCAAGACCGACGCCGACACTGCCGCAGCCACAGCCCTCGCCGAGGCAGACCGGTTGGAAGCCGAAGCGGCCGGTGCCGGTGACCCGGAAGCGGTGGAGGCCGCAGCGGCAGCACGTGCCGACGCGACCGCCAAGGCCGAGCTTGCTGCCACCGCGTCTGCCGATGCCGAAGCAGCTGCCACGGCGCTGCAGGATTCGATCGTGGCAGTGCAGGATTCGTTCAAGACTCTCAACCTCGCCAAGGTGAGTGCCGCTGTCCGCGCGGCGGCGGCCAGAGCAGCCGAATCGCTGTCGGCGGCCATTGCCGCACGCACAGCGTTGGACGTCTCCGCGGCAGCCGAGGCCAATGCACGGGATCTCGAAGCGGCAGCGGCGACGTCGACGGAGGCAGCAACCGCCGCGAACAAAGCTGCTGCCGACGCACGGACCGCTGCGACTGCAGCCCAGGAGAAGGCCACCGCGGCTGCGGCCGCGGCAACGCAAGCGCAGGCCGACCTCGACGCAGCACCGTCGGATGCGGATATCGCAGCGCTCGAAAAGGCCGCCGCCGATGCAGAGGCCGCGGTCGAGGAAGCCAATGCGGCACTGGCCACCGCGGAAGCCGACGTGACGCGAACCGAAGCCGATCTGACGGCAGCTCAGGCCGCGTCCGACACCGCAGCAGCGGACGTGAAGGCTGCGCAGACCGCAGCGACCGAGGCCAAGACGGCAGCCGATGCAGCGACCAAGGCCGAAGCCGATCTGAAGGCCAAGGCAGCTGAATTGGCAGCGAGCGGACCGAAATTCAGCTGGACCATCAACATCGGCGGGACGACGAAGGATGACGTCCCCGTGACCCAGGTCGACGACACCACGGTGGTCGTCGACGAGACCGGTGTGGAACTGGTGGGCGTGTCCAACGAGGACGGATCGTTCACGGTCGCGGACTACTTCACCACCGACGACGACGGTGTCACCGTCCTTGCCGGAGAACTGCCCGCTGTCGATCTGGCACTGGGCGATTCGTCCACCGAAGCGTCGGGCGATTCGGACAGCTCGTCCGCGACACCGGCAATCTTGGCCGGCGTCGGCGTCGTCGCTGTTGCCGCGGTGGGTGGCGGGCTCTACCTGCGTCGTCGCAACTCGACCGATGCATCTGCGTAAGTTCGCAGTCGCGATCGCTCTGGGTGTCACACTGACCGGCTGTGCGCAACCGGAGCCGGCCAGTGTGACACCGCCCGATCGGTCGGCGGTGGAGGCGCAGATTTCTGCGGCTCCACCGTCTCCGGTTGCTCCCGCGCAACCGGAGTGGATCGAGCTACGTTCCGCCGAGTCGCAGACCTACATGAGCAGCACGGTCAATCCCGACGGCCTGTACCGCGACTCGTCCCAAGTACTCAACCCCGTGGACGAGCGACCCGCGTGGTGGGCCGAGAGCGGGCTACCCGGAACCGACACTGAGCAGACAGTGGTCGTGGTGGGCCACAACTACTCGACGCGGGACGCACCGTTTCGGTCACTCGGAGTGGCGCAGGTCGGCGACATCGTCGTAGTGCGCACAGCGACCGGCACTCTCGAATACGGCGTCGAATCGGTCGGGCCTCTGCCGAAGGGTTCCCTCCTGGCCGACAACGACCTGCGAGCGCAGGTCCCCGGCCGACTGATCCTCGCCAACTGCGACGTACGCAACGGCGAACCGACGGGAGACAACTTCTTCGTCGTCGCGCAGCTAGCCGGCTGATCAAATGGGTGGTTGCATCTATGCGCATGATAACTACGATTAGGGGATGAACGAAACAAGACCTCTCCGCGTCGCCATCGTCGGCGCCGGACCCGCAGGCATCTACGCCGCCGACGCACTCATGAAGTCCGACACAGATGTCAGTATCGACCTGTTCGAACGTATGCCCGCGCCCTTCGGCCTCATCCGCTACGGCGTCGCACCGGACCACCCCCGCATCAAAGGCATCATCACCGCCCTGCACAAGGTCCTCGACAAGCCCCAGGTCCGCCTGCTCGGCAACATCGACTACGGCACCGACATCACCCTCGACGACCTCCGCCGCTTCTACGACGCCGTCATCTTCTCCACCGGCGCCAAC